>NZ_JBHYKG010000139.1:0-21558 GCF_042741245.1 Kitasatospora sp. NPDC058965 | reverse complement strand
GGAGCAGCCCGCCCCCGCCGAGCCCCGGCCCGACCAGGCCGCCGACCGCTTCCGCGAACTGGCCCACGACCCGCTGCTGGACGACGCCGAGCAGGACGGCGCCACCGACCTGGCCGCCGCCTCCCGGGCGCACCGCCTGGCCCGCGCCTCCTTCGCCGCCGGCCGCGACCTGACCTCCTTCGACCGCTCCTTCTTCCAGCACGCCCACATCGGCGACATCCACCTCAGCCTGGCCGCCCGCCGCCCCACCGCCCTGGCCACCGGCCCGGTCCCGGACGCCGAGCTGCGCCGGGTCCGCCGGGTGTACCTGGAGCCCGCCGGCTACCGCGAGCTCCGGCAGGCGCTGCGCCGCCACCGCCTGCTGCTGCTGTCCGGCGCCCCCGGCACCGGTCGGACCTGCACGGCACTGGCCCTGCTGGACGAACTGACGGACCGTCAGCACAGTGACCGGGTCCTGCGGGTGGCCCCGGAGAACGGCGTACCGGCGATGATCGAGGGCGTCGCCGGGCAGCCCGGCCGCGGCCACCTGCTGGAGCTGTCCGGGCCCGCCCCGCAGGAGCTCGAACTGGACGCCCTGGCCGCCGCGCTGGACCGGGGCGCGGGCTACGCCGTGCTGCTGGTCGCCGGCACCGGCTCCCCCGCGCCCGCCCGCTACCAGCGCGCCTGCCCGCCCGCGCCCACCGAGCAGCTGCTGCGCGCCCGGCTCGCCGAGCAGCTCGCCGACCGCCCCGAGCTCGCCGACCGGGCCGCCCGGCTGGCCGACGATCCCCAACTGCGGGTGGCAGTGGGACTGGATCCGCTGCGCCCGGCCGAGGCCGAGCTGCTCGCCGAGCTGGTCGCCGCGCACCTGCTGGACCGGATCGACCTGGACGCCCTGCTGGACGGGTGCCGCAGCCTCGCCCCGCAGCAGGCCCGGGAGTGGTTCGGCGGCGCCGACCGCGCCCCGGTCGCGCCGGGCGCCGCGGCGGACCTGCTGCACCCGACCGCGAGCCGGATCGCGCTGGCCGCGCTCAACGGCGCCGATCACGGCACCGTCGCGGCCGCCGCCCAGTTGCTCACCTGGGAGCTGGCCGTCACCCGGGACCCGGCGACCACCCCGGCCCGGCCGCTGTTCGCCGACGACCCGGCCGCCGAACTCGCCCTGCTCCGGGCCGAGGTGCTGCCCGGCACGGTGGAGACCGCCGGGATCCCCGCTCCGGCCCGGCTGGTCCGGTACCGCGGCACCGCGCTGCCGGGCGCGGTGCTGGCCGAGCTCTGGGACCGGCACCACGGCGCCCGCGACCCGGTGGCCCGCTGGCTGCGGATGCTGGCGGACGACCCCCGCCCGCAGTTGTGGATCCGCGCGGCACTGGCCGCCGGCGAGCTGTGCACCCGCGACTTCGCCTACGGCTACGAGGAGTTGGTCCGCCCGTCGGCCACCGCCGGGACCCCGCGCCGCCGGGTCTTCGCCGCCCTCGCCCTCGACCAGGCGGCCCGCCACCCGAGCCACCGCCCGGTGGTGCACGCCCTGGTGGCCGACTGGGCCGCCGGTCCGGACCGGCGGCTGCGCTGGACGGCCGCGGTGGCGCTCGGCCACGGCAACGCCGCCGCCACGCCGGCCGCCGCTCTCGGCACGCTGGGCCGGATCGGCGCCGGCGAGGACAGCGCGCAGGCCGCCGTCGCCGCCGTCAACGTGGTCCGGCTGGCCTGCGGCGCGGACGACCTGACGGTGCTGCGGCAGCTCCGCGACTGGACCGGCGACCGCCGGCCCGCCTACCAGGACCTCGGCCTGCTGGCCGTCGTCAAGCTGGCCGGCACGGCGGTCGGCGAGCTCTGGGACGACGAGGCCGCACCCGACCTGGCCGACCTGCAGGAGCTCCCGCTGCCGCTGGCGCTGGCGCTGGCCCGGCCCGGGCGGGCCCGCCCGCTCGCCGACCTGCTCTGGACCGCGCTCGGCACCCCGCGCTCCTACCCGGCCGCCGAGGAGGTGCTGACCGACTGGCTGCGCGCGGCGGTCGACCCGGAGCAGCCCGAGCGGGCCGCCCGGCACCGGGCCGGCCTGGCCGTGCTGCTCCCGCTGCTCACTGCCGAGGTGCGCGAGCAGCGCCGACTGGACCACCTGCTGCGCCGGATGATGCACGACCCCGCCGACCCGCTGCCCACCGCGCGCGCCCGCGAACTCTGGCTGCTGGCTGCCCGGGAGCCCGAGGAGGAGAAGCCCCGATGAACGACCCGAACCTGCCCGACCAACTGCCCGGCCCGTTCCTGCGCGAGTACCGGCCGGCCGGCGGCGCCCGCCCGCAACCGGGGGCGCAGATCGCCTCCGTGGTCTTCTACGGCAACGGCGGCTACACCGTGGTGACGGCGCTGGGCACCGAGCACCACGGCAAGCGCTGGGCGGCCCGTCCCAGCACCGTCTGCGAGGTGGCCGAGGGCACCCACATCGCCCGGCTCGCCCTGGAGTTGCCGGCCGCCGGCGGCGCGGCCTTCTTCAAGGTCGAGGTCGACGTGCACTGGTCGGTGCAGGACCACCTGCAGGTGGTGCGCGAGCGGGTCACCGACGTGGCCGCCCGGCTGGAGGCGCCGATCCTGGAGCGGTTGCGCCAGGTCTCCGAGCACTTCGAGGTGCGGGCCGCGCCGGACGCCAACCGCGCGGTCGACCGCGAGGCGAGCACCGGCAAGTGGGACGACCTGGGCCACCACCTCGGCCTGCGGGTGCGGCTGTTCGTCCGGTTCACCACCGACGAGAAGACCCTCGCCCAGGCCGACGACAACCGGGACGCCACCTGGTCCGACGAGCTGCGCCGGCGCGAGCACGACCGCGAACTCGCCGACGAGCGGCGCCGGGTGGAGCTGCTGCAGATGCGGATGGCCGCCTTCCGCAGCATGGTGGACGGCGGGCAGTGGAACCAGCTGGTCTACATGCTCGCTGCCGAGCCCGAACAGGCCCGCGCCTACATGGAGTTGCTGCGCCAGGAGGCCCGGGCCGACCGGCGTGAGCTGCTCGACCAGACCATGCGGCTGATCGAGCAGGGGGTGCTGCAGTCGCCCGAGGTCGAGGAGCAGGTGCGCAGCCTGCTGAACGAGACCGGCCTGCGGGTCGAGGGGAGCCTGGGCCACCCGCCGCAGCGCGAACTGGCCGCCCCGGCCGAGCCCGGGCCCCGGGACCACCGGCCGAGCTGGCTGACCGCCGAGGACGAGCCGCCGCGCCCGCAGCGGCGCAGCGCGGCCTTCGACGACTGGGGTGAGGCCGAGTGACCGCCGCGCCCGACCCCGCCGCCGCACCCGTCCCGTCCGCGCCCGCAGCCGTACCCGCACCCGCCGCCCCGGCCGACCCCGCCGTCCTGGCCGAGCGCCTGCTGGCCACCGTCCGCGAGGACATCGGCCGGGCGGACACCAAGGCCGCGATCCTGCTGTCCGCCGCGCTCGCCCTGCCCGCCCTGCTGCTCGGCCGCCCCGCCGGGCCGCACCCGCACCCGCTCGCCGCCGCCCTGCTGGCGGTCGGCGGCCTGCTCTGGGCGGCGGGCACCGGCGCGCTGGTCCGGGCGATCCTGCCGCGGACCCGGACGCTGCGCCGCGGCCGCGGCGAACTGACCTACTTCGGCGACCTGCTGGAGAACGTCGAGGCGCCCGCGCTGGCCCGCCGACTGGCCGGGGCGGCCGCCGATCCGCTCGGCTGGGCCCTGGTCCAGGCCGTCGACGTCAGCGCCATCCTCGCCGCCAAGTACCGCTGGATCCGCTGGTCGGTGGCCCTGCTCGCGCCGGGCGCCCTGCTCACCGCGGCCGGCCTGCTGCTCGTCTGAACGTCCGTCACCCTCGCAAGGAGAGACCCCGTGGGACCCCTGGAGCCCCAGCCCGACGCCCGGCCCGCCCCGCGCGGCCGCGGCACCCCGCGCCGGCGCGCCCCGCTGCGCCGCGCCGCCGCCCTGGTCGCCGCCGCCCTGCTGCTCGCCGCCCCGCTCCCCGACCGGGCCGGCGCCGCCCCGGCCGACGATCCGTCGGCCCAGTCCGCCGCCGCCATCGGCCCGGTCAACTACGCGGTGGTGGTGGACGAGTCGGGCAGCATCTCCAAGGACGACCTGGCCCGCGAGAAGTCCGCCGCGCTGCGCATCGCGCTGGGCGAGCTGAGCGCCGCCTCGACGGTCACCGTGCTGGGCTTCGCCAGTGCCGACGACCCGTCCCAGCACGTGGTCGACGAGGTCTGCCCGCCGACCTCGCTGGACGCGGCCAGCCGGGACAAGCTGTCCGGCTGCGTCGACAAGCTGGCCGCCCGCACCCGGGACCAGGGCTGGGACACCGACTTCCCGACCGCCCTGGAGCAGGCCCGCAGCCTGCTGGTCACCGGGACCGACCCGGCCACCCCGCGGGTGGTCTTCCTGCTCACCGACGGCAAGCTGGACGTCCCCGACAGCCCGCAGTGGGGCGACCCGGACCACCGCAACGGCAACGCCCAGACCGCCCTGACGCAGACCCTCGCCAAGGCGGCGGCCGACAAGGTGCAGGTCTGGCCGCTCGGCTTCGGCAACGACGTCGACAAGGCCGAGCTCGACCTGATGGCCTCCTCGGGCTACCAGAACGGCTGCACCGACCTGCCCGACTCCAGGCCGCGCGCCACCGAGGTGCCCGACTCCGGCACGGTCGCCACCGCCCTGCAGACCGCCTTCGCCGCCGCCCACTGCCTGCGCAGCAGCGTCCAGCAGGGCCGCCCGCCGATCGACATCCCGGTCCGGATCTCGCCGCTCGCCACGGTGGGCAGCATCGTGGTGGACAAGGGCGATCCGGCCGTGACGGTGCGCTACTTCGACCCGGACAACCGCGAGGTGACCGGCACCGGCGAGGCGGACAACTCGAAGTTCGAGTACACCACCGGTCCGACCGAGGAGGCGCTGCGGATCACCGACCCGCGGCCCGGCCTGTGGCGGGTGCACCTGGACGCCCCCGAGGGGCACCGCTCCCAACTGGCCACCGTCAGCGTGCTCTGGCACGGCGAGCTGCGCAGTTCGATCGTGCTGGACCCGCCGTCCCCCCGCCCGGGGCAGCGGATGACCGTGTCGCTGCGGCTGCAGACCCGCCAGGACGTCCCGCTCACCGACGACCTGCAGGACGTCCAGGACCTCGCGGTGTCCGCCCGGTTGACCGGCGACGGGTTCGCCCCGGTGCCGCTGCGGCTGGCCGACGACGGCGCGCCGCCGGACGCCGCGGCCAAGGACGGGACCTTCACCGGCACCGTCACCGTGCCGGACACCGCCACCGGCCGGCTCAAGGTGGCCGCCACGCTGACCGCCAGCGGACTGACGGCGGACCAGGACCGCTCCGAGGGCTCCTGGATCGCCCCCGCCCAACTGCTGGTGACCGCCGCGCTCGCGCCGCCGCCGACCTCGGCCCGCACCTCCGACCACCTGACCGCCACCCTCGCGCTGCACAACGGCGACACGGTGCCGCACGTCCTGGGCGTGCGGATCGACGACGGCGGCGGCCTGCTCACCCCGACCCCGGCCACCGTGACCGTGCCGCCGGGCGGCTCGCCCACCGTCAGGCTCGACCTCGCGGTCGCCCCGCGCGCCGCCTTCGGCCGTCAACTGGGCCGGGGGTCGGCCGAACTCGGCGGCAAGGTCGTGGTGTTCGACACCACCGACCAGGGCCGGGTGCTGACCGAGCGGGCCCTGTCGGTCCGGGTCGTGCCGCGCCCGGGTTGGCTGGCCCAGTACCAGTGGTGGCTGGTGACCGGCGCGGTCCTGCTGGCCGTGCTGGTGCTGCTGCTGCTGTCGCTGCGCCGACTCGGCCGCGGCCGCCGCGACGCGGCCGGCCTGCAGCTGCGGCTGATCGGCGAGGACGGGCGCCTGCTGACCAGTCAGACGGCGAAGTCGGGACCGAACGGCTGGTTCGAGTTCGACGTGGTCGACCCGCGCGGCCCGCACCCGCGGATCCAGCGGCGCACCGGCGGCGCCTACAAGGTGCAGCGCGACGTGGACGGCGGCGCGGTGCTGGAGACCAGGGTCGGGCGCGGGCGCAGCAAGGTGCGGGACGACGCCCCGGTGCCGCTCGGCAACGGCCTGCTGCTCGGCCTGGGGGCCGAGGCCGCCCGGACCACCCGCCGCGGCCCCCGGCCGGCCCCCGCGCCCGAGCCCGAGACCAACCCCTACCTCTGACCGAACCGACCCTGGAGCGAACCCATGAAGATCTTCCAACCGATGCTGTTCGTCGGTCTGGGCGGCACCGGCGGTCTGGTCGGTGCCGAGCTGGAGCGCCGGCTGCGCGCCGAGCTCTGCGGCCCGGACGGCACCGCGATGAGCGACCTGGGCATCCTGCTGCCCTACCAGCTCCCGGACTGCCTGCAGTTCGTCTACGCCGACTTCAGCGAGTCGGACCTGGCCCGGCTGCCGCAGTTCAACGCCGACCCGGCGCTGCGCGCCGCCTACACCCGCACCTCGCGGGCCACCCACGACCTGCTGCCCAACTTCGACAGCTCGCCCGAGGTCACCCAGATGCTGCGGGCCAGGATGCGCGAGGAGGTCGGCCCCTGGCTGCCGCCGCGCGACGGCGAGCCGCGGGTCACCCCGCTGCGGCACGGCGCCGGCCAGTTGCCCACGGTCGGCCGGGCCGGCCTGTTCGGCACCCTGCGCAACGGCCTGGACCCGGTGCTGGAGCCGCTGATGCAGGCGATCGACGCGATCGCCCGCTCGGCCGGCGTGCTCAGCCAGATCGGCGGCGGCCCGCTCTCCGGGGTGGACGTGTTCGTCGCCTTCTCGGTGGCCGGCGGCACCGGTGCCGGGATCTTCCTCGACTACCTCTACCTGATCAACCACGCCTTCCGGGAGAAGCGGCTGGACGGCGTGAAGATCTACCCGCTGGTCGTGATGCCCTCGGCCTTCCCGCCCTCGGGCGGCGGCGGCCGGGAGGCCGAGCTCAACTCGGCCCGCGCACTGGTCGACCTGTTCCGGCTGGTGGACGAGCAGAACGCGCCCAACCAGGGCGCCGAGCTGGGCGACGACCTGGAGGAGGACGCCGGGCTGCGGATCGCCTACCCGCACACCGCCCCGATCCGGCTGCGCACCGGGATCCTGCCGACCGCCTTCCTGTTCAGCCGCACCGCCGGCATCCGCCAGGACGACCTGCGCCGCTCCATGGTCTCGCTGGTGATGTCGCTGATCGGCACCGAACTGGGCGACGGCCGGCAGGGCGGCCGCGGCCAGGCCAACGACGACTACCAGACCTTCGCGGCCAGCTTCATCAACCGCGGCGTGGCCCGGTCGGCCGCGGCCGCCTCCGGGATCGGCCGCCAGGGCGTGTCCACCGCGCTGGTCGCCTCGATGACCGCGCCGGTGGACGAGTTGGCGGCACTGGTCTCCGGCCGGATCCTGCGCGCCTCGGTGGAACAGCTGGGCCGGCGCGACCGGCCGGCGCCGCGCCCGCTGGACGACCTGGTCAAGGACATGTTCGTGGACGCGGGCCTGGAGGTGGTGCTGGAGCGCCCGCAGCTGCCGGTGCCGGCCCCCGAGCCGCTGCCGCGCGGCGGCGCGGCGATCGAGGCGGCGCTGTCCGTCCGGCTCGGTGACATGCAGACCCAGCTGTCCGACCTCGCCTACCAGGCCGGCCAGCAGTGCGCCGAGCTGGCCGCCGCCTTCAACCCGCGCCGGGCGATCGACCGGCTGCTGCAGGGCGGCGACCCCTTCCTGCTCGACAAGGTGGTGCACGGCAGCCCCGACGGCGGCGGCGAACTGGGCCGGCTCGGCTTCCTCGGCCTGCTGGACCACCGGGCCCGGATGCCCGCGCTGCCGGCCGGCGCCCGGGAGCAGCCGCCGTCCGCGCCGCGGATCCGCCGCCGGCTGGTCGGCCTGGCCTCCGCCCGCTGGGGCGACGACGAGGTGCAGGCCGTGGTCCGGGCCCAGGACGCCTGGTACCAGTGGCGCACCCGGGTGGTCTGGCACGAGGCGTGGAAGGACCAGCAGCAGCGCTGGGAGCCCACCGCCAAGGCGGCCAGCGCCGACGTGCGCCGACTGGTCTCGGCCTTCCGCCGCTACGCCGAGCAGGAGAGCCGGGCCTTCGCCGACCAGTCCCGGGAGCTCTACTCGGACCGCACCGGGGTCTCCTACCTGCTGCCGCCGCAGCGCGACCTGCAGCACTTCTACGACGACCTGACGACCCGTCTGATCGCCCGGGAGGGCCTGCGGGAGAACGAGGACGAGGCGGCGCTGCTGCAGCGGATGGTGGACGGCGGCGCCTGGCAGCAGGCCAACTCGATCAGCCGGCGCTCTCCGGAGGGCGCGGTCGGCGGGGTCAAGGCGCTGCTGGAGGGCGGCGTCAAGCGGCTCTTCGCGGAGAGCGGCGCGCAGTTGGAGGAGCGGCCGCTGCTGCCCTCGATGGGCGTGCTGCTGTCGGCGGCGGCCGGCAGCGAGGAGGCCGAGCAGCAGGTCTCCAAGGAGGCCAGGGACCAGTTCGCCCGCAAGCTGGCCGGGCTGCTGCCGGCCAGCTTCACCCCCGAGGGCACCGGTCCGCTGAAGGTGCTGATCGTCTACCCGCGGGTCAAGAACTCCGACGAGGTGGAGAACTTCCTGCGCCGGGAGCTGCGGCTGCCCAAGGACACCGCGGTGACCGTGGAGTACCGCGGGGTGGAGACCGAGTCGATCACCGTGGTGCTGTTCCGCAGCGAGATGAGCCTGTCCCAGGTGCCGGAGGCGCGCCGGGTGCTGCGCCAGTGGGCCCGGGCCAAGGAGTCGGAGCAGAGCGAGGACGTGCTGCGCTGGCGCCAGCGGCTCGGCCACCGGGACGACTGGCTGGTCTCCACCGACGCCGACCGCAGGCTGATCCTGCACCGGCTGCTGTGCGCGCTCTGGAACGGCCAGCTGGACGTGCTCGCGGGCGAGGAGGAGTCGCCGGAGCGGATCCGGGTGCGGCTCTTCCCCGAGCACGGCCCGGACGTGCCGGGCGTGCGGCTGCGGCTGGGCGAGTACCCGGACGCCGTCTCCAGCTGGGCCGAGCTGCTGCGGGTCTACGAGCGGTGGACGGTGCTGGACGACGAGCGCACGGTGGAGGACTACTGCCGCCGACTGATGGGCACCCAGCCGCTCGGGCTGAACCGCGCGGGCAGCAAGCCGCACCCGCTGTTCGTCAAGCTGGTCGAGGAGATCGCCCCCGAGCAGCGGCGCCTGCTGCAGGCCCGCCGGGAGCGGGACGGCGAGCGCACCGAGGGCTGGCTGCGGCCGCTCTGGCAGTTCTGGGCGGAGACCCTGCCGGCGGCGCTGGACCTGGAGTTCGCCGATCGGCGGGCCGCCCAGCCGAACCTGCGGATGCTGCTGGCGGCGATCCGCTCCGGCGAGCTGCAGCCGCGCACCGACGAGGAGCAGCCGGTGCGCCGCCCGGCCCGCCGCGCGGCGGAGCCGGACGACTGGGGCACCACCCCGCTCGACAGCGAGGGCGACGGCGGGGACCGGTACGGCTCCCCCGCGCCCGGCACCGGCCGCGACTTCTGGGACGGAGACCCCGAGTGACCACCAGCCTGCCCACCCCGGTCCTCCACTTCGACCTGCGCACCGACCCCTGGGACCCGGACGACCCGGACGGCCTGCGGCTGGCCCTGGACACCCGGCTGGCCGCGCTCGGCCCCGACCGCGGCCCCGACGGCGACGACCAGCGGATCCTGGTGGTCGACACCCCCGCCGGCCTGATGCTGCGCCAGCGCCACTACGAGCAGCTGCTGGGCTCGCGCCGGCACCGCGGGGTCCGGCTGCTCTGCCTGCTGACCGGCCCGCTGCCGCCGGCCGTGCCCGACCCCGCCGCCCCGGACTTCGGCGAGCGGGTCCTGGTCTTCCCCAGCCTGCTGCGCCAGGCCGAGGTCGGCCTGCTCTGGGCCGGCGACCTGATGGCCGGTCCGCCCGGGTACCGGGGCGCGCCCGACGACCCGCAGGCGCTGGCCCTGCTGGTCGACCTGCTGCTCGCCCCCGAGCTCTTCGACCAGGTGCTGGCCGCGCTGCGGGCCGGCGGCGAGGCGGCCGCCCCGGCCCTGCGGGTGCTGGCCCACGACCTCTCCCCGCAGGCGCGGGGCCTGGCCTGGAGCCAGGCACTGCTGCGCTTCGCGGGCAGCCACCAGGGCGGGCCGACCGGCTCCGCGAGCCGCCGCCCGGCCGAGCCCGCGCTGCTCGGCGAACTGCGGGCGGGCGGCCCGGGCGGCCGCCGGGCCGGCCGCGCCCACCGGATCCCGAACGGGCCGGCCGCCCGCGCCCACGGGGACTGCACGGCCGCGCTCCGGGCGGCCGAGCTGGCGCTGGACCGGTTCGGCGGCCCCGGCGGACTGCTCGGCGGCGCCGGACGGAGCGAGTTCGAGCAGTGCGTGCAGCAGGCCGAGGAGGCGCTGGACCGGCTGCGGGACTGCGCGGAGCGTGCCGTCCGCGCCGACCAGGGGCCGGGCACGACCCAGACCGCCGCCGAACTGACCGATCTGCTGGACCGGTTGGGTCTCGCCGTGGAGCCGGTGCAGACCTCCAAGGAGCGGATCGGCGGCGGTCTGCGCGACTACGCCCGGGCCCTGCTCACCGAGGGGCTGTCGCTCCGCGCGGCCGCCGAGCACTTCACCCAACTCGCCTCGCAGGTGGGCCCGCTGCCGGTGGGTCGGCTGCACCGGGAGCTGACCGGGCTGCGCCGGCGGCCGGCGGCGGCCGCGGAACCGGACCGGACCCCGGAGCTCGCCCCGGCCGCCGTCGGCCTGCTCTCCGGAGCGCTGGCGGCCCTGTGGAGCCTGCCGCTGGCCCTGCTCGGCCTGCTGGTCCCGGTCCTGCTGGCGGTCGCCTCGGTGGCGGCCGGCGACCGGCTGCGCGAGTCGCTCGGCGGGCGGCAGCGGGCGGTCCGGCTCGGCGCGGCCGGGCTGGTGGGCGCGGTGCTCGGGGCGCTGGTCGGCGGGCTCGCCCGGCCGCCCGCCGCGGTCGGCGCGCTGGGCCTGGTCCTCGGGCTCGCCCTGACCACCGGCGCGCTGCTGCGCGCCTGGCAGCGCCGGGCCCGCCGCTGGGGCCTGGCCGTGCTGACCCCGGTGCACGACGAACTGACCGGCGTGGACGAGCTGTTGCGGCAGCTGACCGAAGAGTGCTGGGCCGTGGAGGAACGCCGCTACACGGCGGACGCGGCCAACGCGGTGGTCGGGGTGCTGCGGGCGGCCGCGCTGGCCGCCGAGCGGGAGGCCGCGCTCGGCGACGCACCGCCCGCGCCCACCGTGCCCGGCCCGCCGCCCGGCCCCGCCCCGCAGCCGGGCGACCCGGCGGACGACTGGGACTGGGTCGGCGAGGAGAGCCGGGTCGACCTGCGGGTGGTCGACGCCCCGGCCCCGCCCCGGGAGTCCGGCCCCGAGGACACCGCCGCCGGGCCCGATCCGCGCTGGCTGCTGCGGTACAGCAGCGAGGGCGGCCCGGAGCTGGTCGCCACGCTGGCCCGCGACCTGGCCGACGCCACGGTGACCGCGCTGGAGCCGTACTGGCGCGCCATGACGCTCGGTCGGACCACCCGGCAGAGCGAGCAGCGCACGGCCGACCGGGTGGGCGAGCTGCTCGCGCTGGCCCGCCGGCACCTGCAGCGCAACGGCGTCCTGTCCGCGCCGCCGTTCGCCCAGCCGGAGCGTGGCGAACGGGCCGACCCGGCGGGCCTGCTGGGCCTGGACATCCAGCAGGTCGCCGACCTGGCGGGCCCGTTCGCCGACCGGCGGACCGTGGTCGAGCTGACCGGCGAGGAGCAGCACCGGCTGCTCAGTCCGGCGCTGGACCGGGTCGGCTGGCTGCACTTCGCCCCCGCCGCGCTGCACCCGGCGATCCGCGAGGTCACCGGCGGCGCGGCGCTGCGCGAGGGCAGCGAGGTGTGGACCGGCTCCAGCCGGTACGCGGGCCTGATCAAGCTGGTCCCGCTGCGCCCGGACGCGCTGCGCGCGGTGCGCCGGCGCGAGGACGGCAGCGGGTCGGCAGGGGGGTACGGGTGGTGAGCGATCCCGACGACCTCGCGTACCTGACCCCGGCCGGCAAGCGGCGCACCGCGGCGCTGCGGATCGGCCCCGAACTGGCGGCTGCGCCGCGTGCGTTGCTGCGCCGCCACGCCGTGCTGCTGGACCGGACCCGGCGCGGGCTGCTGGTCCGCCCGGTGGACGACCGGCCGCAGGCCCTGGACCTGTTGACCGCCCAGGTGGCGGTGGCGCTGCGGCTGCACCAGGAGTTCACCGGCACCCCGGGCGCCGAGCTCTTCCCCGACCCGATCGGCTACGACCTGGACGCGGCCGAGCCGTACGCCGTCTACCACTACCCGCGCGGCCGCCCGGTGGCCGCGCTGGCCGGCAGCTCGCTCACCGACCAGCGGATCATCGCCCGCGACCTGGTCCGGGCGGTCCACCTGCTGGAGACCCTGCGACTGGTCCACCACGGCATCACCCCCGACACGGTGCACTGGGACAACCGCGCGGTGCAGCTGTGGGGCCTGGAGTGGGTGGCCCATCTCGGCCACCCCCGCCGGGGCGGCGGTCCGGCCCCGTACGCGGCGCCGCAGGTCCGCCTCGGCCAGGGCGACGCCGAGCCCGCCGACGCGCTGTGGAGCTGCGCCCAGGTGCTGTACCGCCTGGTCACCGGGCGGGACGGCGAGGCCGACCGGGCCCCCGCCGACCTGGCCGAGTACCGGCTGCTGGAGCAGACCCTGGGCCCGGCCTTCGCCCCGCGCGCGGCCGACCGGCCCCGGCCGGCCGAGCTGCTGCGGCTGCTCGATCCCGCGGCCGCCGAACCGGTCCGGGTCGGCGAGCACCTGGGCCCGGACCGGGCCGGGTTCGACCGGGCCCTGGCCGCCCGGCGGGACCGGGCGGCGCCGTCCCCGGCCGGGTCGGAACCCGGCCCGGTGCGCTGCCCGGTCTGCCTGGAGCCGATCGCCTTCGACGAGGAGAAGCTGTTCGGCACCGACGCCCGCAACCAGTACGTCCGGCTGGACCCGGCCGCGCTGGCCGACGCCGTCGACCGCCAGGACCAGTTGGACGCGGCCCGGCAGCGCTGCCGGGCCAACCCCGCCTTCGAGGAGCACTACATCCCGGTGCCCTACCTGACCAACGGCCGCCCGCTGACCGTGGCCATGGTCGGCGAGACCAGCGCCGGCAAGACCAACCTGCTGACCCAGATCATCGGCGAGATCACCGACGGCCGGCTGGGCCCGCACGGGATCGACTGGCGGCCCGTCAACCGCGAGCAGACCGCCCGTTTCGCGCGGGAGCGGATCGCCCCGCTGCGCAGCGGCGCGGTGCTGGACCACACCGGCCGGGTCCGCGACCAGGTCGACTTCGTCGAGGCGCTGCTGCTCACCGACGCCCGCGGCCGCACCCGCCCGGTGGCCTTCTTCGACCTCGGCGGCGAGGACCTGACCCGCACCGACAGCCTGCTGCGCTTCCTGCTCGGGGTGGACGCGCTGATCTTCGTCGTCGACCCGGTGCTCGCGCTGCCCTTCCCGCAGTTGGACGAGGTGCGCGAGGAGACCGGGGTGCGGCTGCAGCCCAACGGTGACGTGGCCTTCGCCACGGTGCTCAACCGGCTGCCGCGCGAGGACGGCCGGCTGGCCGTGCCGGGCGCCGTGGTGCTCGCCAAGGCCGACCTGCTGAGGCTGGAGGCCCCGGTCGACCGCTGGCTCGGCGAGCTGCCGGCCGCGCCGCTCTCCGCCGCCCGGCTGCGCGCCGAGAGCCGGGACGTCTACGCGCTGCTGCACCGGCACGCCGGTCAGGCCTGGCTGCGCCCGTTCGACGCGCTGGCGCGCTGCACGCTGCACGTCGCCTCGGCCACCGGCGGCCGCCCGCTGGCCGGCCGCTTCCCGCGCCCGGTCCGGGCCCAGCGGGTGCTGGAACCGCTGCTGTCCCTGCTGGCGATGCACGGCATGGTCGAACCGGGCGACGGCCCGGCCGAGGAGGTGGGCAGGTGACCCGGGAATCGGGGCCGCAGGACCGGCTGGACCAGCTGGTGGTCCGCTGGCTGGCGGAGGGCCGGGAGGCCGACGGTCGGGGGCTGAGCGCGGCGGCCAGCTCCTGCGACCCGGCCCGCACGGACCGTCTGCTGCGCGAGCTCGCCCCGCTGCTGCGGGTCGAGGGCGGCGAGCACCGGCCGAGCCTGGTCCGGGTCACCACCGGCGTGCCGGGCGAGGTCGCGGTGATCCGACGCTGGCCGGTGCTGGACAGCACGCAGCGGCCGAACACGCTCAGCCACGCGCTGGTCGGGCCGGCCGGCAAGCTCTCGGTGCCGTTCTGCCTGATGCTGGACGACTGGTTCGCCGCCGCCCGGCCGGAGGCCGAACAGCGGCTCGGCCAGGTGCACCCGGTGCTCCGGGACCAGCTGCTCCCGTACGCCGACGACGCCTTCGCGCGGACCGCGGCGGCGCTGCCGACGGTGCGGGAGGCGCTGGTCGCGGCGGCCGCCGAGCTGCTGCGGGTGCCGCACTGCGAGCTCTCCCTGCTCCGCTCGGCGCTGCCCGCGGCGGAGCAGCCCGACCCGGCCACGCCGCTGCTGCTCGGGCTGGTCCGGATCTTCGGGAGCCTGCTGGAGCGCCACTGGACCTTCGCCACCTACGACACCCGGGACACCCACGGCCTGATGCTCACCGTGGTGCCGGAGTGGCTGCTCGGGACGGTCCGGGACGGGCCGGTCCACCGGGTGGACCCGCTGCGCCCGGTCGACGACGAGGCGCAGCGGATGGCGGAGGAGCTGACGGAGCGCCTGCTGGCCGATCCGTTCCACAAGGGCCCCGCGCTGCTCTCGGCGCTGCTGGACGACCAGGTGCGGGGCGCGGCGCCGCGGCCCCGGGACCGGGCGCCGCAGCGTCCGGCGCAGACCGCCGGGCCGGTGCTCGGGGACGACCTCGACGAGCAGCCGCTCTACCGCGCGGAGCCGGGCCTGCACACCCGGCCCGAGCCGCAGCCCGAGCCGCAGCCGGTGCCGGTGCCGGTGTCGGTGTCGGTGTCGGTGCCGGTGTCGGTGCCCGAGCCGGAACCGCACCTCCTTGCGCCGCACCCGGTCGCACCCGAGCCGGCCGACGAGGCCGAGGCGCTGCCGACCGGGCTGCACTGGCCCGCGCCGGAGCCGTCGTCCCGGATCCGGCCCGCGCCCGCGCCGGATCCCGCACCCGCACCCACGCCCAAGCCGGAACCCGAGCCCGGACCCGAACCCGCGCCCGAACCCGCGCCCGGACCCGGACCCGGGCTGACCGCCTGGGACCACCAGCTGCTGGCCCGCCTCACGCACGCCCGCGGCCACTGGCCCACCCTCGCCCACGCCCTGCACGACCTGCGCGACCCGGCCGCGGCCCGCCCCGCCGTCGCCCGCGCGGTCTGCGCCGAGGTGCTGACCCAGCTGCTCTACTTCTACCCGCCGCCGCACGACGAGGCCCCGCCCGCCGACCTGGTCGACCGGGCCGCCGAGGTCTTCGACCGGCACGTCCTCCCGCAACTCGCCGACCCCGTCCACCGGCCCGCCCTGGAGCGCCTCCTCGCGGCCCTGGTCGACCACCAGGAACCGGAGGCCCGCGCCCTGGTGGAACGCCTGGCCGACCTGACCCTGGCCCGGCACCAGCCGGTCCCCGAGTACCTGTGGCGCCACCTGGTCCGCGCCCTGCGCACGCCCCCGGCAGCGTCCGCTCGGCACGACTACCCCCCGCCCACCCCACCGCCCACCCCGCCGCCGCACCGGGTCCGGCCGCCGACCGAACCGCCCGGCTTCCTGCACAGCCACCCGCTGCTCGTCGTGGGGGTGTGCCTGGTCGCCGGGCTCGCGGTGCTGGTCGCCCTGGTCACGGCCCTCTGACTCCCCGTCAGGCCCGCGCCTCGCCCGACCGGCCCACCGGCGTTGCGACCGCCGTCGTCCCCGCCGAGCCTGGCGGGGACACTGCCGCCGTCCCGCCGGGAGCCGACCGATGCCCAGGATGACCGAATACCGCGAAGGCGTGCCCTGCTGGGTGGACCTCGACGCCCCGGACGCGGACCGGGCCTGCGCGTTCTACCACGACCTGTTCGGCTGGGAGTTCACCGACACCGGCGAGCCGGGCGGCCACTACCGGATCGCCACCCTGCGCGGACGGCGGGTGGCCGGGGTGACCGCCGTCCCGCCCGAGGTGCCCAGCAACTGGATCACCTACCTGGCCGCGGACGACGCGGACCAGGTGGCCGCCCGGATCCGCGACGCCGGCGGCCACCTGCTGCGGGAGCCGTTCGACGTCATGGACGCGGGCCGGGCGGCGCTGGCCAAGGACCCCGCCGGCGCGGTCTTCGGGCTCTGGCAGGGCCGCGAGCACGGCGGCTCGGGGCTGGCCAACGAGTCCGGCTCGTTCACCTGGAACGAGAACCTCTCCAACGACCCGCGCACCGCCCGGATCTTCTACACCCAGATCTTCGGCTACGACTACGACGAGATCCCGGGCCTGGACTACACCGTGATCAAGGTGCACGGCGCCCCGGCCGGCGGCATCGGCGAGCTGCCCTCGATGCTCCCGCCGGGCGCCGAGTCGTTCTGGAGCACCTACTTCGCGGTCACCGACACCGACATGGCGGCCGCCCGGGTGGTCGAGCTGGGCGGCGAGGTGCTGGTGCCGCCGACCGACTCCCCGTACGGACGGCTGGCGGTGGTGCACGACGACGCCGGCGCCTTCTTCTGCGTCATCTCCGCGCCGCGCGGCTGAGAAGGGGCCCCTGACCTCGTCCAGAGCGTGAACTCCGGGTTTCAGCGGGCCCGGCGGGCACGCTAAACTCAGCGACGATTGGTCTAGACCTCAATACTCGCTTCTCGGACGGTGGGTCAAGCATGGAGATTGTGATCGTTCCCGATGCGGCTGCGGGCGGTGAGCTGATCGCCTCGGCGATCGCGGACCTGCTCACCCGCAAGCCCGACGCGATGCTCGGTGTGGCCACCGGCTCGACGCCGCTGCCGATCTACCGGGCCCTGGAGGCCAAGGTGAAGGCGGGCGCGCTCGACGTCTCCCGGGCCCGGGTCTGCCAGCTGGACGAGTACGTCGGCCTGCCGGCCGGCCACCCCGAGTCGTACCGCGAGGTGCTGCTGCGCGAGGTGCTGCAGCCGCTGGGCATCCCTGGCGAGCGCTTCATCGGCCCGGACGGCGCCGCCGAGGACATCGCCGGTGCCGCGCAGGCCTACGACCGGGAGCTGGCCGCGGTCGGCGGCGTGGACCTGCAGCTGCTGGGCATCGGCACCGACGGCCACATCGGCTTCAACGAGCCCTGCTCCTCGCTCGCCTCGCGGACCCGGATCAAGACCCTGACCGAGCAGACCCGGGTCGACAACGCCCGCTTCTTCGACAGCCTGGACGAGGTCCCGCACCACGTGCTGACCCAGGGCATCGGCACCATCCTGGAGGCCCGCCACCTGGTGCTGCTGGCCACCGGCGAGGCCAAGGCCGAGGCGGTCGCGCAGACCGTCGAGGGCCCGCTCTCCGCCCTGGTCCCGGCCTCCGCGCTGCAGCTGCACCCGCACGCCACCGTGGTGGTGGACGAGGCCGCGGCCGCCCACCTCAAGCTGGCCGACTACTTCCGCGCCACCTACGCGGCCAAGCCCGACTGGCAGTCGATCTGACGACAGGTCGACATCGGGCTCCCCGGGCCGGCGCGGTGATCCACTCCGGCCCGCGCCGGTCCGGGCCGCGGGGTCGGCGACCGCCGCGATTTGAAGAATTCTTCAAGTTGCCGCGATGATGCTCCGCGTACCCGGCGCTTCGGCAGGAGGAGGCGGCATGCCGGTCCCGCTCTACCAGGCCAAGGCGGAGTTCTTCCGACCCTGGGCCACCCCGCCCGGATCCGGGTGCTGGAGCTGCTCCAGGACGGGCCCCGCCCGGTGCGCGAGCTGCTCGCCGAGATCGAGATCGAGCCGTCCAGCCTCTCCCAGCAGCTGAGCGTGCTGCGCCGGGCCCAGCTGGTCACCGCCACCCGCGAGGGGAACACCGTGGTGTACGCGTTGAGCACGCCGGACGTGGCCGAGCTGCTCCGGGCCGCCCGCCGGATCCTCACCGAGATGATCACCGACCAGGGCTCGCTGCTGGACCAGCTGCGCGAGCCGGCCGCCGCCCGGCGCGCCTCGTGACCGCCCGCCCCGCCGACGAGGCCGCGGACCGCGCCGCCGCCGCCCGGCACGAGGCCCTGATGGCGATCGCCGCCCGGGCCGTCGCCGACGAGGCGGTGCAGGACGAGCGGAGCAGGCGGAAGGCGGCGCTGGTGCGCGCCGCCATCTACATCGCCGGGACCCACTTCTTCGCGTTCTTCGTGATGCTCCTGTTCTTCCTGGGCGACCACGGGCGCTGAGCCGCCCGCGCCGGGCACGGGCGTGCGGACGGACGGACCCTAGGCCGCCCGGTGCCGCCCGCCGCCGCCCGTGGCCTGGTGCTCGGTGACCATCCGGGCGGCCAGCACCAGCATCGCCGCCACCGTGATCCCCCAGAACACGGCGAAGACCACCAGCACCCACAGCGTCTCCACCTGGGCGCCGACCAGCCCGAGCCCCATCGAGATCATCACCAGCACCACCACCGCCCCGGGGGTCACGTGGTAGAGCCGGTCGAGGATGTCGCGGAACGGGTGGATCTTCGCGGGCTCGCGGCCCGCCATCGGCTCCTCGGCCATCACCGGCCTCCTTCGCTGGGCACGCCGGCCGCCGGCGCGCGGGTGCCTTCCATGGTGCGCCCGTGCGCGTGTCGTCGCGCGCCCAGCGGCCGGGTACCGCTGAGATGGAGACCCAGTACAGGCCGACACCGGGAGCACGGATGGTCGCGAACACCCCACTGGTCATCGTCGGAGCGAGCCTCGCCGGAGCCCAGGCCGCCCAGGCCCTGCGCGCCGAGGGCTACCAGGGACCGCTGGTCCTGGTCGGCGAGGAGTCGGAACTGCCGTACGAGCGGCCGCCGCTGTCCAAGGGCTACCTGCTGGGCAAGGAACCGCGGCAGAAGATCTACGTGCACCCGGCCGAGTGGTACCCGGAGCAGCGGGTCGAGCTGCGCCTGGGCACCGCCGTGACCGCACTGGACCCGGCCGCCCACCGCCTCACCCTGGCCGACGGCTCCACCCTGGAGTACGCCAAGCTGCTGCTCACCACCGGTGCCCGCCCGCGCCCGCTGCCGGTGCCCGGGGCGGACCTGGCCGGGGTGCACTACCTGCGCCGGGTCGAGGACAGCGACCGGCTGCGCGAGCTGTTCCGCACCGCCGGTCGGATCGCGGTGGTCGGCGCGGGCTGGATCGGCCTGGAGGCCACCGCCGCGGCCCGCGCCGCCGGCGTCGAGGTCACCGTGCTGGAGGCGCTCGACCTGCCGCTGCTGCGGGTGCTCGGCCCCGAGGTCGCCACCGTCTTCGCCGACCTGCACCGCGAGCACGGCGTCGACCTGCGGTTCGGCGTCCAGGTCGCGGCCTTCGAGGGCGCGGACGGCACGGTCACCGGGGTCCGGCTCGGCGACGGCACGGTGGTCCCCGCCGAGGCGGTCCTGGTCGGCATCGGCGCGGCTCCCGCCACCGAGCTCGCCGAGGCGGCCGGCCTCTCCGTCGACAACGGCATCCTCACCGACGCCTCGCTGCGCACCTCCGACCCCGACGTGTTCGCCGCCGGCGACGTGGCCCGCGCCGCCCACCCGCTGCTCGGCCGCCCGATCCGCGTCGAGCACTGGGCCAACGCCCTGCACCAGCCCCGCACCGCGGCCCGCGCGATGCTCGGTCAGGAGGCCGTCTACGACCGCGTCCCGTACTTCTACACCGACCAGTACGACCTCGGCATGGAGTACACCGGCTACGTCGAACCCGGCGGCTACGACCGGGTCGTCTTCCGCGGCGACCCGGCCCGCCGCGAGTTCGTCGCCTTCTGGCTGGCCGCCGGCCGGGTGCTGGCCGGCATGAACGTCAACATCTGGGACGTCACCGACGCAATCCGGGACCTGGTCCGCTCCGGCCGCACCGTGGACCCGGCCCGGCTGGCCGACCCCCAGGTGCCGCTCGCCGAGGTCTGACGCGGCGGCGGGGTGCCGGGGCCGACCGGATCAAGGCCTTCGCCCGTGAGGCCAAGGTGTCCTCCGATGTCGTCGTCGGCCGGCTGCAACACGATGGCGCTCTCGGATGGAACTACGGCAGCGACCTCAATCTCGCCGTGATGCATTCCTGAAGACCCGTCACCGACCAGTTCTCCAGCGCCTCGTCCCGAGGGCAATGTGGTGGGACAGCTCTCCGCGCTGAGAGTGTGCCGGCGTTACCCACGGCCAGCTCTGGCCTCCCGATGGTTCGGGGTCCTCAACTCCGTTGGAGTTGAGGACCCCGAACCGCCGCAGACAGCGCGACTCCAGTCGTGACGAAGAGGCTCCGTCCGTCTACCAGTCGTCTCCAACGGGTAGCGGTTCGTCGTCGTCGAAGACCGGGAGCATGGGGTTGAGGTCGGCCGGGATCTCACGGAAGGCTGTCCCGGGTTCCTTCACCACACGCAACGGCGGTCCCGCGTACCAGCGGTACGGCTTGCTGAGCAACACCGGATCGAGCAGGTCCTTGACGGCGATCAGCCGCTCGTCGGTGAACCCGCTGACACGGTCGGCCCCGAGAAGAAGCAGCCCCTCGGACTCCTCCAGCCCAGGGACAGCCCGGATCTCGATGCCTGCCTGCGCTGCTCGCTCGCGAACCCGCGGCAGGCCTCCCAGGCTGCTCAGGTGACTGGTGGTCAGGAGATTCGCCCAGTAGTAGCCGCGAGGATGCATGGCAGCCTGCAGCTCGCCGACGTCCGTGGACACTGCGCTGTAGTGCTCGGTTGGCGGCTGCCCCATGTTCCCCGGCCAGTGGTCCAGACTGGCGCATCCCCATACCGCGCCAGCCTGCACCGCGCAAAAGCCAAGGAGGCCCGGCAATTTGTTCGCGACCTCGTCCGTGCCACCAGGCCCAAGAAGACTTGGAGGACATGCGAGTCGGCCGTTCCAGACCCTCTGGTCCTTGAACGAGCTATCAAGGCTGAGATCAAGCGCCACAAGCCTGCCGTCATTGTCCAGGCTCTCCCAGCCCACCGTCATCCGGCCGGCCAGCCCTGGTACGAAGACCTGAGACGCCTGTTCAAGCCCGTTCGGGCTGAACGGGAATGTAGCTGCGATATCGACTCCCGCTGCTGAAGAGACTGCTCTCCGCCGCAGCCCCGGACTGAACGAAGCAAGCACCTGTTCTGCTCTGTCGACCAGTTCCGGCAGTGCCTCAGGCACTTCGACCGGGCCGTTGGTCGAGGTCCAGAACACTCCCAGCGCTGGAACCCGCGGACGTCCCCCGCGCCGGGCCGCGCGGGCGAGGTACCAAGCGACCCCGTCGGCTTCTCTCCTGAGCATCATTCCTCCACTTCAGGGCTTCAGGCTGCCAGGGCGAAGGCCGCCCGACCCAACACCGCCACGGTCATCGCCGGGATCTCGACTTCGGGAGCCAGGGCCGCGAACAGCGCGAGCCCCACCAGAGCAAGGCCGCCTCCGCCGATCGCCAGGTCGTAGCCGGAACCGTCGGCGGAGTCCGCTACGACTGGGCGATGGTCGAGATCACCGGCGACGACACCCCGCCCGGCCATCAGAGCGGACACAGCCTCCTGCTCGTGCGCCGCCACCGCTACA
>NZ_JBHYKG010000138.1:0-21686 GCF_042741245.1 Kitasatospora sp. NPDC058965 | reverse complement strand
CTGGTCGTCGGTCCGGTGCTGCTGCTGGCCGCGGACGTCCTCGGCCGGCTGCTGGTCCGGCCCGCGGAACTGGAGGTCGGCATCGTCACCGCCTTCCTCGGGGCCCCGTTGCTGGCCCTGCTCGCCCGGCGGGCCGCCCGGTGACCCGCCGACCCGCCCGCACCTGGCTGCTCTGCGCGCTGCTGACCGCCGCACTGCTGACCCTGACCGCCGTCGCCCTGAGCACCGGTCAGCTCCGGATCCCGCCGGTCACCGCGCTGCGCGCGCTGTTCGGCCGGGGCACCGCCGGCGACGTCCTGGTGGTCCAGGAGTTCCGCGCGCCGCGGGTGCTCGCGGCCGCCGTGGCCGGCGCGGGCCTGGCGGTCTCCGGCAGCCTGCTGCAGCGGCTGTTCCGCAATCCGCTGGCCTCCCCCGACGTGGTCGGGGTGACCGGTGGGGCCTCCTTCGGCGCGGTCCTGCTGCTCGCCCTCGGCGCTTCCCAACTGCTGGTCCCGCTGGCCGCCCTGGGCGGCGGCCTGCTGGCCGCCGTGCTGCTCGGCGCCTTCGCCTGGCGCTCCGGGGCCGCCGTCGCCCGGCTGGTGCTGATCGGCCTGGCGGTGCAGGCCGGCCTCGCCGCCGCGGTGAACCTGATGATCGTCCGGTTCCCCGCCGAGCTCGCCGCCTCGGCGCTGCAGTGGACCACCGGCTCGCTGTACGGCCGCAGTTGGCTGGAGCTGCGGGTCGGCGGCACGGCGATCCTGCTCGGCCTGGCGGCGGCCCTGCTGAGCCAGCGGCGGCTGGCCGTGCTGGACCTCGGCGACGACTCGGCCGGCGGGCTCGGGCTGCGCCCCGACCGCGCCCGGCTGCACCTCCTGCTGCTGGCCGTCACGCTGGCCTCGCTCGCGGCCGCGCTCACCGGCCCGGTCGGCTTCGTGGCCCTGGTGGTCCCGCACCTGGTCCGCGTGGCGGCCGGTCCGCCGACCCGCGCCACCCTCGTGCTCACCGCGCTCACCGGGGCCGTGCTGCTGCTCGGCGCGGACCTCACCGTGCTGCACCTGCTGCCCGTCCAGGGGCTGCCGGTCGGTGCCGCCACCGCCACCCTCGGAGCCCCGTGGCTCCTGGTCCTGATGATCCGTCAGGGCCGCCGAACGCCGATTGCGAGCGCCCGATGACCACCCTGGCCACCCGTTCCCTGAGCCTGCGCTACGGCGACCGCACCGTCGTCCGCGACCTCGACCTGACCCTGCCGGGCGGCGCGGTCACCGCCGTGGTCGGCCCCAACGCCTGCGGCAAGTCGACCCTGCTGCGCGGTCTGGCCCGGCTGCTCGACCCGGCCGCCGGCACCGTCACGCTGGACGGCGCGGACCTGCACCGGATGCCCGCCCGCACACTGGCCCGCCGGCTCGGCCTGCTGCCGCAGCAGCCGGTCACCCCGGAGGCGATCACCGTCGAGGCGCTGGTCCGGCTGGGCCGCTACCCGCACCAGCGGCTGCTCAGCCCGTGGTCGGCCGCCGACCAGGCCGCCGTGGAGTCCGCGCTGGCCCGCACCGGCACCGCCGAGCTGCGCGGACAGCCGGTCGACCGCCTCTCCGGCGGCCAGCGCCAGCGGGCCTGGATCGCCCTGACCCTGGCCCAGGACACCGACCTGCTGCTGCTGGACGAGCCGACCACCTTCCTCGACCTGCGGCACCAGCTCGACGTGCTCGAACTGGTCGCCGAACTGCACCGCGACCTCGGCCGGACCGTGGTGATGGTGCTGCACGACCTCGGCCAGGCCGCCCGCTACGCGGACCACCTGGTGGTGCTGGACCGGGGCCGCCCGGCCGCCGCCGGCCCGCCCGCCGAGGTGCTCACCGCCGAACTGGTGGAGCGCGTCTTCCAGGTCCCGTGCCGGGTGGTACCCGATCCCGAGACCGGCACCCCGCTGGTCGTCCCCCGAGCCGGTGCCCGGCACCGGCAACCCGCCTGATCCCTGCTCCCGCTGTCCCCTGTCCCGCCTGTCCCCCTGCTAGGAGAACCCCGATGAACCCCCGCCTCCCGATCGCCGTCCTCGCCGTCGCCCTGACCGGCACCCTGCTGGCCGGCTGCGGCAGTTCGGGCAGCGCCGCCAGCGCGGCCGCGCCGGCCGCCACCACCGCGGGCAACGACGACGCCGCGGGCTTCCCCCGCACCGTCCAGCACGCGATGGGCAGCACCGAGATCAAGTCCCGCCCGCAGCGCGTGGTGGTGCTGGACAGCGGCGAGCTGGACGACGTCACCCTGCTCGGCATCACCCCGGTCGGCGCGGTCTCCCCGCACCTGAAGACCGCGGGCGGCTTCCCCACCTACCTCAAGTCCGAGATCAAGGACACCAAGGACGTCGGTCCGATGGCCGAGCCCAACCTGGAGCTGATCGCCTCGCTCAAGCCCGACCTGATCCTCTCCTCGAAGGTCCGCCACGAGAAGGTCTACGACAAGCTCAGCGCGATCGCCCCGACCGTCTTCGCCCAGACCACCGGCTTCCCGTGGAAGGACAACCTCGCCCTCTACGCCAAGGCGCTCGGCAAGGAGGACGCGGCCAAGCAGGCGCTGGCCGACTACCAGGCCCGGGCCGCCCGGCTCGGCGCCGAGATCAAGGCGAAGAACGGCGGCACCGTGCCGACCGCCTCGGTGGTCCGCTTCGTGGCCGGTCCGACCCGGCTGTACCAGAAGGCCTCGTTCAGCGGCACCGTGCTCTCCGACGTGGGCCTGCGGCGCCCGGCCGCGCAGGACGTGGACGCCGCGATGCTGGACGTCAGCCCCGAGCAGTTGGACAAGGCCGACGCCGACCTGGTCTTCGTCACCACCGCCGACGACCCGACCAGGACCCAGCAGAACCAGGTGCAGGCCACCCCGGTCTGGCAGGGGCTCAAGGCGGTCAAGGAGAACAAGGTCTTCACCGTGCCGGACGAGACCTGGATGTCCGGCATCGGCGTGCAGGCGGCCGACCAGATGCTCGGCGACATCGCCCGGGCGACCGGCGTCGAGCCGCCCAAGTAGCCCGCACGGCCAGCCGCACGCCACGACCTCCCGGGGACCTCATGCACCTCTACCTGCTCGCCCTCAATCCGACCGACTCGGTCACCCACGGCTTCCTGCCCGCCGCCGCCCGGCTCGGGCTGTCGGTCACCGTGCTGACCGACGACCCGCTCGCACACCGCCTCGCCTGCGCCGAACTCGCCGACCCCGCCCACCCGGTGGAGGTGCTGGCCTGCGAGGTGCGGGACTTCCGCGAGGTGGTCTCGCTGATCTCCCGCCACCACCGGCCGGCCGCGGTGTTCAGCAACAGCGACCACCTGCAGACCCAGGCGGCGCTCGCCGCCGAGTACTTCGGCCTGCCCGCCAAGGACTGGCGCGCCACGCTGCGGGCCAAGAACAAGGCCGAGCTGCGCCGCCACCTCGCCCTGACCGGGATGGACACGGTGCGCGGCACCGAGCTGGCCCCGGACGCCCCGGCCGCCGACCTGCCCCCGTTCCCCTGCGTGCTGAAGCCGCGGGAGGGCGTCGCCAGCGAGGACGTGGTGCTGGTGGCCGACCGGGCCGAGCTCGACGAGCAGCTGGACCGGATCCGGCAGCGCCGCCCCGCTGCCGTCCTGGTGCTGGAGGAGTTCCTCGACGGGCAGTTGCACACCCTGGAGACCCTGGGCGACGGGGAGCGGCGACTCGCGCTCGGCGGCTTCCGCACCCGGCTCTCGCCGCCGCCGCACTTCGTCGAGGAGGTGCTGGAGTTCGTCCCGGCCTACCCGCCCGCGGTCCTGGCCCAGGTGGAGGCGCAGCTCGACGCCCTCGGAGTGGGCCTGGGGGCCTGCCACACCGAGTTCGTGCTCCAGCCGGACGGCCGGGTGCGGCTGATCGAGGTCAACTACCGCGCCATCGGCGACCAGTGCGACCTGATGCTGGCGGAGATCCTGGGCGTGCCGTACTTCGAGCACGTGCTCCGCACCCACCTCGGCGAGCCGCTGCCCGCCGACCTCGGGGCGCGCGCCGACCGCCGGGCCCGCAACGAGGCGGTCTGCGCCGACCGGGCCGGCACCCTGACCGCAGCGCCGGGGCCGTACGACGGCGAGCGCGACGGGATCCGGCTCAGCTACCGGCCGGTGCGCCGGATCGGCGAGCGGCACCCGCACTACCGGACCAACCGGGACTACCTCGGCGTGGTCTGGGCGGTCGGTCCCGAACAGGCGGGCGTGGACCGGGCGGTGGCCGAGTTCATCGCCGCCCACCGCTGGGAGATCGGCGCATGACCGCGGGCACGGCGCCGACCACCGGCTCGGCGGCCGACACGCTGACCCTGCGGGTGCTCAGCGCCCTGCTGCGCGAGGACGTGGCCGGTCTGCGCACCGCGTCGAGGCTGGAGCAGCGCGCCGACGGTCCGTGGCTGGTCGGCCGGGGCCTGGCCCTGCCGGTCCGCCCGGACGGGTTCCAGTGCGAACTCGCCGCCCGGCTCCCGCTGCTGGAGGTGGGCGGGGTGCCGCACACCGACCTCGACACCGTGCTGGCCGGGCTGCGCGACCTGGCCGGGACCGATCCCGAGACCCGGGAGGGGTTCGCCGCCTTCGCCGCGGAGTGCCGCCAGACGCTGGCCACCATGCTCCTGCACGAGCGCGAACTGCCGTCGACCCACGCCGCCCTGGCCGACCGCCACGGTCCCGACCCGGCGTCCTGGACCGGCCCGACCGCGGCCCTGGCCTTCGACACCCTGGCCGCCTACCAGGACCACCCGGTCTACCCCACCGCCCGCGGGCGCGCCGGACTCACCGAGGCCGACCTGCGCGGGTACGCGCCCGAGTGCCACCCGACCTTCGACCTGCGCTGGCTGGTACTGCCGGCCGGGGCCCTGACGGTGCACGGCCGGGCCCCGCTGCCCGCCTGGTGGCCGACCCCCGAGCAGCTCGGCCTGCCGGAGCTGACGGGGGGTCACCTGACGGTCCCGGTCCATCCGCTCTCGGTCGGCGCGCCGTTGGCCCGGGCGCTGGCCGAGGCCGGGCTGACCGACCGGGCCCGGCTCGCCGACCGGCCCTACCTGGCGGTGCTGCCGACCCTGTCCATGCGGACCGTGGCGGTCGCGGCCGATCCGCTGGTGCACCTGAAGCTCCCGCTGGCCACGGCCACCCTGGGGTTGCGCAACCGGCGCACCATCAAGCCGGGCACGCTGCGCGACGGGGCCGCCGGGCAGCGCCTGCTGGCCGCGGTGATCGCCCGCGAGCCGCGGTTCGCCGCCACCGTGCTGCTGGCCGACGAGCAGTGCTGGGCGCACGCCGACCACGAGCTGCTCGCCGTGCTGCTGCGCCGCTACCCGGCCGCCCCGCAGAGCGTCCAACTGCCGCTGGCCGCGCTGCCGGCCACCGCGCCGAGCGGGCGCCCGGTGGTGCGGGAGCTCGCCGACCGGTTCTACGGGGGCGACCCGCGGGCCCTGTTCGAGGCGCTGCTGGACCTGCTGCTCGACTGGCAGGTGACCCTGTTCGGCCACGGCATCGCGCTGGAGTCGCACCAGCAGAACGTGTCGCTGCTGCTGGACCACGACCGCGGGCGCACCCGGCTGCGGCTGCTGCTGAAGGACAACGACGGCCTGCGGGTCAACCTCGCCAGAGCCGAACTCCCCTTCGCATCGTCCGAGTTCGACGACCCCCGGATCCTGGTCAGCGACGACCGGCCGCTCACCGACCTGTTCACCACCATCACCGGCCACCTGTGCACCGCCGCCCTGGCGTTCCACCTGGACGCGCACGGCCTGGTGCCGCTGGACACCTCGCTCGGCCTGCTGCGCGAGCGGCTGGCCGCGGCGCTCGACCGGCTCGGCCCGGCCGCCGAGCCGCTGCGCCGCGACCTGCTGGCGGCCGACCGGCTGCCGGTGAAGGCGATGGTCAGCGCGGGCAGCCTGTACAGCAAGGCCCGCACCGGGGCGGCCGACATCAACAAGCACTACACCACCGGCCCGAACTACCTGGCGGGCCGATGAGCACCGGGGCGCCGGCGACCGCGCTGGCCGGTCCGGCCGGCCCGGTCGCCGCCCCCGGACTCGGCGGGCGCCAGGTCCGGGCGGTGGCCGGCTGCTACTTCGTGGCCTCGTTCGCCGCGCTCGGACTGCCGCCCTACCTGACCGCGATCCTGCCCGAACTCGGCGACCCGCGCGGGCGCTGGGCCGGCCTGCTGTACGTGGTGCCCACCGTCTTCAGCGCGCTCGGCGCCCCGTTCTGGGGCCGGCTGGCCGACCGGTTCGGCCGCAAGCGCCTGCTGCTGCGGGCCCAACTCGGCCTGAGCGTCTCCTTCCTGCTGGCCGGGCTGGCCGACAGCCTGCCGGCCTTCACGCTGGCCCTGGTGCTCCAGGGCCTGCTCGGCGGCACCTTCGCCGCCACCAACGGCTACCTGGCCGCCGCGCTCGACGGGGCCGGCCTGTCCCGCGCGCTCACCCTGATGCAGGGCAGCGCCCGCGCGGCCCTGGTGGCGGCCCCGATCCTGGTCGGCGCGCTCTCGCCGGTGCTGACGCCGCACCGGCAGTACCTGGTGATGGCCCTGCTCCCGCTCGCGGCGGCCGCGCTGCTGGTCCGCCTGCCGGAGCCCGGCCGGGCCGACAGCGGCCCCGCGACGGCCGACCCGGAGCCGGAACTCCCGCTGCGGGGCGGTGCGTCCGGCGCCCGCACCCCGCTGCGCACCCTCTACCTCTGCGAGTTCGCCTTCGTCTTCGCCACCGTCGTCTCCTTCCCGTACCTCGTCGCCCTGGTCCAGCAGCGGATCCCCGGCATCGGCGCCACCACCGCCGGCCTGCTGTTCGCGCTGCCCCACCTCTGCTACCTGCTGCTGGCCGCCCCGGTGCACCGCGCCGTGCTGCCCCGCCCACGCACCGGCCTCGCGCTCGGCTTCGCCCTGGTCGCGGCCGGCCTGGCGGGCCACCAGCCGGCGCACGGCGTGCTGGGATTCGCGCTGGCCCGGGTGCTGCTCGGCGTCGGCCTGACGCTGGGTCTGGTCGCCCTGGCGGTGCTCGCCGCCGAGGCCGCCGCCGGCCGGCCGCCGGGCCGGATGTTCGGCACCCTCGAACTCGTCTCCAAGGGCGGCGCGGTGGCCGCCGGCGTGGCCGCCGCGCTGGTCGACTCCGCCTGCGGCGCGGCCGCGCCGGTGCTCGTCGGCACCGCCGCCGCCCTGCTGGCCGCCCTGTTCACCCTCCAGTCCGCCCGACCCCCTCGGAGCCACTGATGCGCACCTCCACCGTGACTGCACCCTCCACCGTGACTGCTAACTCCACCACCACTGCCAACTCCACCGCGCCGGCCGCCACCACCCTGCCGGCGGCCGACCTGGTGGTCGCCCACACCCTGGTCAACTGCCTGCTGCGCGAGGTCTGCGAACCGGAGCACCAGACCGCCGTCAGCGACGGCCACCTGCTGCTGCGGCTGCCCCGGCGCGGCGCCCTGCTGCGGGTCGCGCTGCGCCGCACCTCGCTGCTGGGTTCGCACCGCTTCACCGGCCCGGTGCAGCTCTCCGGCCCCGACGGCTGGGCGGCGCTCGACTGGCCGGCGCTGGCCGAGCTGGTCCAGGCCGAACTGACCCTGCGCACCGGCATCACCAACGAGGAGTTCCTCGCCCAGCTGGCGTCCAGTCGGCAGGGCGTGGCGGACGGCCTCGCCGACCGGCCGGCCGCGGGCACCGACCGCTACCTGGAGTCGGAGCAGGCCCTGCTCTTCGGCCACCGCTTCCACCCCGCGCCCAAGTCCCGCTCGGCCCGCGGCGCTGACCGGAGCACCTGGGCCGCCTACGCCCCCGAGGCCCGGGCCGCCTTCCCGCTGCGCTACCTGGCCGTGCGCGAGCACCTGGTCGACGGGGCCGGCACCGACCCCGCCGCAACCGCGCTGCTCGACGGCCTGCGCGAGGTACCGGCCGGCTACCGGCTGCTGCCCGCCCACCCGTGGCAGTACCAACTGCTCGCCGACCACCCGGCGCTGCGCGCCGCCGCGGCCCGCGGCGACGTGCTGGACCTGGGCACCGGCGGACCGCGGTTCGCCGCCACGGCCTCGGTCCGCACGCTGCACGGCGCCGGCGCCTTCCTGAAGTTCAGCCTGAACGTCCGGATCACCAACTGCCTGCGCAAGAACGCCGCCTACGAGCTCACCGGCGCGGTCGAGCTGACCCGGCTGCTCGCACCGGCGCTGGACCGGCTCGCCGCCCGCTTCCCGGACGCCGCGGTGCTGCGCGAGCCCGCCTTCCGCACCCTGGACCTGCCGGGCGAGCGCGAGCTCTACGAGGGCTTCGGGCTGATCGTCCGGGAGGACCTGCCGAGCCGGCTGCGCCCCGGCCTCACCGCACTGCTGGCCGGCGCGGTGGCCGACGAGTACCCCACCAGCTCGGCCCAGTTCGCCCGCCTGGTCGGCGCCGACGCGACCGACGGCGAGCTGCTCGACTGGTGGACGCGCTACCTGCGGCTGCTCGTACCGCCGGTGCTGGCCGCCTACTTCGACCACGGCGTGGTGCTGGAGCCGCACCTGCAGAACGTGCTGATCGGCGTGGACGCCGACGGCCGCCCGGCCCAGGTCCTGTTCCGCGACCTGGAGGGCACCAAGCTGGTGCCCGACCGCAACGCCGACCTGCTGGCCGCCCTGCCGCCCGAGGTCGCCGGACCGATCGGCTACGACGCCCAGCGCGGCTGGGACCGGGTGGTCTACTGCCTGCTGGTCAACCACGTGGCCGAGCTGCTGGCCGCGATCGCCGACCGGAGTCCCGCGCTGGAGCCGGAGTTGTGGCACCGGGTGCGCCGGACGCTGGAGGAGTACGCGGCCGAGCACGGCTGCCCGCCCCGGCTGCGCGCCCTGCTGGCCGGCGTCCCGCTGCCGGCCAAGGCGAACCTGCTCACCCGCTGGGACCGCAAGCCCGACCGCGCGGCCGGCTACGTGCGGCTCGCCTCGCCGCTCGCCCCCGCCGTCCTGACCACCGCCCGCTCCCACTGATGACGCCCGGACGCCGCCCCGACCCCTCCCCCTGGACCCCTCCGTGCCCCTGATCACCGCCACCGCCGCCGACCACGTCCGGCAGCTGCCCGCCGACCGGCTCCCGGCCTACCTGTACGACCTGACCGCGCTGCGCACCCACGCGGCCGCCGTCCGCGCGGTGCTGCCCGACCGGGTCGAGCTGCACTACGCGGCCAAGGCCAACCCCGAACCCGCCCTGCTGCGCGCGCTGCGCGACCACGTGGACGGCTACGAGGTCTCCTCCGGAGGCGAGTTGGCCCATGTGCGGGCCGCCGTCCCGGACGCGCCGCTGGCCTTCGGCGGCCCCGGCAAGACCGACGCCGAGATCGCCGCCGCGCTGGCCGCCGGTGTGCACCGCTGGCACGTCGAGAGCGTCGCCGAACTGCACCGGCTGGCCGCACGCACCGCCGCCCGCCCGCCCGCGGCCCCGCCGGAGGTCCTGCTGCGGGTCAACCTCCCGGTCGCCCCGGGGCAGTTGGCCGGGGTGCCGTTGGCGATGGGCGGCCGCCCGACCCCCTTCGGTCTCGACCCGGCCGACCTCCCGCACTGCCTGCACCTGCTCGGCACCGAGCCGTTCGCCGGCCTGCGGCTGCGCGGCTTCCACTTCCACCTGGCCAGCGGCCTCGACGCGCCCGACCAACTCGCCCTGAGCGAAAGGATCGTGGCCTGGGCCACCGAGCTGGCCCGGTCCGCCGGCCGGCCGCTGACGGAGCTCAACCTCGGCGGCGGCATGGCGGTGGACTACGAGCGGCCGACGGCCCGCTTCGACTGGACGGGCTACGGCGCCGGTCTCGCCGCCCTGCTCGACCGCCACCCCGGCCTGCGCCTGCGGATCGAGCCCGGTCGGGCACTGACCGCCTACTGCGGCTGGTACGCCACCGAGGTGCTCGACGTGAAGCGCAGCCACGGCGAGGAGTTCGCCGTCCTGCGCGGCGGGACCCACCACCTGCGCACCCCGGCCACCCGCGGCCACTCGCAGCCGTTCACCGTCCTCCCGGTCGCGGCCTGGCCGCACCCCTGGCCCCGCCCGGCGGCCGGCTCCGGGCGGGCCACCCTGTGCGGCCAGCTCTGCACCCCCAAGGACGCCCTCGCCCACCGGGCCCCCGTCGGCACCCTGCGCGCGGGCGACCGGGTGGCCTTCGCGCTGGCCGGCGCGTACGCGTGGAACATCTCGCACCACGACTTCCTGATGCACCCGCACCCGAGCGTGCACGTCCTGCCCTGACCATCCGTCGGCTCCGGGTGAGGCGTCGTCATCTTCCACCGGTCCCCTCTCCCGCCGGCCCACTAATGAGGCTAGGCTAGCCTTCCTTAGGCTGCCCTTGCCTGCACGCGGGGGCCAGCTCGCCCTGCGCCGCGGCCGGTCCGGCCGGCTCCGGTCGCGGGCGCGCCCTGCCCAGACCCACGAGGACCAGACCGTGCCCGTTCCGCGTACCAGCAGCGACACCGCGCGCCGCGCCGCGGTGTACTGCTGGCCCGACCCGCAGGCGGCCGAGCCGACCGCCGACGCCACCGGCCCGGTCGAGCCGCGCTGGCTGCTCGCCCTCCAGGAGAAGCACGCCCGCGAACAGGCCGCCACCCTCGGCCTGACCATCGCGCCCCGGCACGTCTTCGCCGACCCCCGCCCACCGCTGCTCGCGCCGCCCGCGAGCCCCGCCGCCCGGCGCGGCCCCGCCAACCCCGCCTGGTCCGCGCTGCTGGCCACCCTGCGCGCCCAGGAGTTCCACCACCTGCTGATCCCGCAGGCCGAGCAACTGGCCCAGCACCACATCGCCTTCGCCGAGCTGCTCACCCTCGCCACCGAGTACGGCGTCCAGTTGCACGGCCACCCCAAGGACCTCAACGACCCGGCCGTGCGCGGCGCGCGGCTCCAGCTGGCGCAGCGCGAGAGCCGGTCCGCCCAGCAGGCCTCGGACCGGGCCCGGCGGGCGCACCGCCGGGCCGCGGCGGACGGCCGCACGCACGGCGGCGGCCTGCGCCGCTTCGGCTACACCCCGGGGCTGACCGAGCTGGTCCCGGCCGAGGCCGCCGTGGTCCGCGAGCTCTTCACCCGCTACCTGGCCGGCGAGTCGCTGCGCGCGCTCGCGCTGGACCTGAACCAGCGCCGGACCCCGACCGCCTACGGCAACAAGTGGACCGTCAGCGGGGTCGGCCGGATCCTCGAAGCCCCCCGGTACGCCGGGCTGCGGGTGCTCGACGGGCAGGTGGCGCGCACGCCCGCCGGCGAGTACGTGGTCGCCGAGTGGCCGCCCTGCGTCACCGTCGCCGACTGGCAGGCGGCCCAGGACCTGCGGGCCTCCCGCAACCGCGAGCAGGCCACCGGCCGCCGGGCGCGCCGCGAGTACCCGCTCACCTCGTTACTGCGCTGCACCCGCTGCGAGCGGCACATGGTGGGGTCCACCGTCGGCAGCTACCCGACCTACGCCTGCACCTCCAACAGCAGCCTGGACGCCGAGCACTGCTCGCGGCACATCGGTGCCGAGTCCCTGGAGTCCCACGTCGCCGACCGTGCGATAGCCCTCCTGGAGGCCCTGCCCACCCCGCTCGACCCGGACAGCCCGGACGCGCTGGACGGCGTCCAGACCGGTCCCGGCGCCCGGTTCGGCTGGGCCCGGCTGAGCCCGACCCGGCGGGCCGCCGTGTTCCGGCACTTCTTCGCGACGATCCGGATCGCCGCGTCCTCCACCAGTCGCAGCGTCTTCGACCCGACCCGGATCGAGATCGTCGCGCGCCCGGTCGGCACCGACTGACCACTACCCCGGGGTGTCCGGCCCGCCGCCCCCGGGGTCGCGCAGCACCCTCAGCCGGCGCTGGTACTCCGCGTCGTCGATCTCGCCGCGGGCGAACCGCTCGCCCAGGATCCGCTCCGCCCCGGTGCGGTCGGCCCCGCCGGCGCCCGGCGCGGGCCCCGCGCCCGCGCCCGGACCGGGCCACGCCACCGGTCCGGGGCTCCCGGTGTGCGTCCCGCGCCCCCGGAGCACCATCACCAGCAGCACGCCCAGTACCACCAGCAGGATCAGCACGACGACCGCGAAGACCCCGAACCCCCAGCCCCCCATGCCCCCGCCGATCCCGTGATGACGGTGGACCCACATCACGCACCACCTCTCTGCGCCCACCTCCCAGTGTGCTACCGGCCGCCGGGACGGTCCGGTCCCGGTCGACGGCCCGGCCGCGCGGTCGGGCGCCGCCCCGGCGGCGCCCGGCACCAGATGGGATGATCGGTCCAAGGTCTGTTCCAGGTCTGCCCGGGCCCCGCCCGGACCCGCGACCGTCAGCCAGCAGCGGAGGGATCATGGCCCCGGACCAGCCGCGCTCCCCGGGCGCACCGCGCCCCCGGGTCGCCGCTGCCGCGCGCCCGGCCCCCGCACCGGGGGACCCGGCCGCGCCCCCGCTCAGCCTGCTCAGCGACACCGAGGCCCGGCACCTCGCCGACACGCTCAGCCCGGCCCCCGACGCCGCGCTGCTCGACCTGCTGCTCACCGACTACCGGCTGCTGCGCCAGATGCTCGACCGGGCCACGGTCGGCATCGCCGTGCTCGACACCGAGCTGCGCTACCGCTACGTCAACCGCGCCCTGGCCGCGATCAACGGGGTCGGCGCCGAGCAGCACATCGGCCGCCGGATCGCCGAGGTGGTGCCCGGGATCAACGTGGCCGCCGCCGAGCAGGCCCTGCGCGCGGTGCTGACCGACGGCGAGCCCCGGCTGCACACGGTCGAGGGCACCACCGCCGCCGACTCCGGCGCCGAGTCCCGCTGGTGGCACAACGCCTACCACCGGCTGGACGACCCCGCCGCCCCCGCCGGCGGCCCCGCCGAACCGGTCGGCCTGGTCGCGGTGGTCCTGGAGATCACCGAGGACCGCCGGATCCGGCAGTCCCTGGACCGGGCCCGCACCCGGCTGGCGCTGCTGGACGAGGCGGCCACCCGGATCACCACCACCCTCGACGCCCAGCAGGCCGCCAAGGAGCTGGCCCGGTTGCTGGTCCCCCGGCTGGCCGACCTCGCCGCGGTCGACGTGCTGGAGCCGGCGCCGCACGACAGCGGCGAACTGACGATGCGCCGGCTCGCCCTGAGCACCACGGCGGAGCTGGTCCAGGCCGGCCGGTACGTCGGCTCGGCCGGCGCACTGCTGCGCCCGCAGGCCGGGTCCGCCGCCGTCCGCTGCCTCGCCGACCAGGGCCCGATCGTCTTCAACCACCCCACCGACGAGGAGATCCGCGCCCTGGCCACCAGCTCCCAGCGGCTCACCTGGTACCGCCGGCTGGGCCTGCACTCGGCCGTGTTCGTGCCGCTCGCCGCCGGCGGCACCGCGATCGGCGTGGTCTCGCTCGCCCGGTCCGGCTCCTCCCCGGAGTTCACCCCGGACGAGGTCGGGCTGATCGCCGAACTCGCCGACCGGGCCGGCTCCGGCATCAACAACGCCCAGCGCTACACGCACGAGCACGAGACCGCGCTGGCCCTGCAGCGGGCCCTGCTGGCGGAGCCGATGACGCCGCACCGGAACATCGACTGCGCCCTGCGCTACCTGCCGGCCGGCGCCACCGCCGAGGTGGGCGGCGACTGGTACGACACCGTCGCGCTGCCCGGCGGCCGCACCCTGCTGGTGGTCGGCGACGTGATGGGCCACGGGCTCGACGCCGCGGCGGCGATGAGCGAGTACCGCTCGCTGGTGCGCTCGCTGGCCCTGCAGCGCCGCTCCCCCGCCGGCATCCTCAACGAGGCCGAGCGGATCCTGGACGCGCTGGCCCCGGAGCGGGTCGCCACCTGCGTGCTGGCCCTGGTCGACCCGGGGCAGCTGCACGCCACCTTCGCCAGCGCGGGCCACCTGCCGCCGGTCCACCTGCGGGCCGACGGCACCGTCCAGCTGCTCGACCTGCCGATCGGGCCGCCGCTGGGCGCCGGGGTCGGCGGCTACGAGCAGCTGACCCTGCCGTTCGACGCGGGGGCCAGCCTGCTGCTCTACACGGACGGGCTGATCGAGCGCCGCGGCACCGACATCGAGGACTCGCTGGCCGCCCTGCGCGGCCTGCCGCTCGATCCGGCGGCCCCGCTGGAGCACCTGATCGACACCGCCCTCACCGGCCTGGCGGCCGGCCACGGCGAGGACGACGTGGCCGTGCTGGCCGCCCGCCTCGCCCGCTGACGCCCGCCGGGCCCGCGGTGGCGCGGCCCGGCCGGGGTCCGGGCCTCACAACTCCCCGCGCTCGGCCCGCCCGGCCTCCTCGGCCGCCGTCTCGGCCGCCCGCACCTCGGCGGCCACCTCGGCCGCGGGCCGGCGGACCGTCCGCCCGCCGTGCCGCGCGGCGATCCCGTCGAGCGGCGCCCGCTCCGGCTCGTGCGCCTCGACGATCAGCATCGCGTTCCCCTCGGCCAGGTCCTTGCTGTAGACCAGCAGCCCCTCGGCCCCGTTCTCGAAGTGCTTCAGCTCCGCCGCGCCGCCGAGCACCGTGCCGGCGGTCCAGCCGAGCAGCACCCCGATCGGGCCGCCGAACAGACCGAGCACCCCGCCCACGATCCCGCCGGCCACGGTCGTCGTCCCCGCCCCGCGCACCCAGCTCTCGGGCGTCTCCAGCAGCCCCTCCGCCGAGCGCACCAGCACGGCGGCCTGCTGCACCCCGTGCACCGCCTTCACCTCGCCGAAGGCGTCCAGTGCCGGCTGCTTGCCGTCGAAGGTGATGAACAGCATGGTGTGCTCAGCGTCGGCCATCGCCAGTCCTCTCCAACACCCGGATCCACGCCTGCCGGTCCCGCAGCCGCGCCCCCTCCCGGCAGGCTACGGGCCCGGGACTGAAACAGCATCAGGACGGCCGCCGACCGGCAGCCGAACACCGCGCGACACGCCGAATCCACCCCGTCGGCCTCATGGTGGTGACTGCCGCCGAAGCGGACAATCAGTACATGCCGCTCCGTCCCGCGCTCACCCGACCTGCCCGGTACGGCTCGCTGGTCGCGGGCATGCTGCCGGTCCTGGCCTTCCCCGCCGCCGACCTGGAATGGCTCGCCTGGGTGGCCCTGGTCCCCGGCCTGCTGCTCTGCCGGCGGGCCCCGCGCGCCCGCGAGGCGGTGGTGCGCGGCTGGTGGTTCGGCGCCGGCTTCGTGCTGGCGGCGATGTACTGGCTGCTGCCCACCGTCGGCCCCGGCCTGCTGGTGATCGCCGTGCTGTTCGGCGCGCTGCAGGGCGCGGTCGGCCTGGCCGTCTGGCTGCTGCTGCGGCCCCCGGTGACGGCGCGTCGCGCCCTGGCCGCGCTGGTGGTGGTCCCCTCGGTCTGGGTGCTCACCGAGTTCGCCCGCTCCTGGCAGGCGCTCGGCGGCCCCTGGGCCCTGCTCGGCGCCACCCAGTGGCGCCACCCCACCGTGCTCGCGCTCGCCTCGGTCGGCGGGATCTGGCTGGTCAGCGCCGCCGTGGTGGCCGTGAACACCGCCGTGCTGATCGTGCTGACGGCCGAGCGCACCGCCGTCCGGGCCGGTGCCTGCTGGGCCGCGGCCGCCGTGCTGCTGGCCGGTCCGGTGGTCTTCGCCCTCACCCCCGGCCCGCCGCCCGCCCGCAGTCTCACCGTCGCGATGATCCAACCGGGCCAGACCGCCGACGGCACCGCCCGGCTCGACGCCTCCGTGGCGCTGACCACCGAGCTGCTCCGCTCCCCGGGCCCGGCCCCGGAGCTGGTGGTCTGGGGCGAGTCCAGCGTCACCACCGACCTCACCCGGGACGCCCCCACGCTGGCCCGGCTGCGCGACCTGGCCGCCACCACCGGAGCCCAGCTGCTGGTCAACGAGGACGCCCGCAAGGCCGACGGCCACATCTCCAAGGACGCCGTGCTGGTCGACCAGGACGGCATCGAGGCCCGCTACGCGAAGATGCGGCTGGTCCCGTTCGGCGAGTACATCCCGTTCCGCTCCGCGCTCGGCTGGCTGACCGGGATCAGCAAGGCGGCCGCCGAGAACCGCACCCCGGGCCACGCCTTCCACCTCTTCCAGCCCGTCGACCGGACCGGCCGGCCGGTCCCGACCGGCGTGCTGATCTGCTTCGAGTCGGCCTTCCCCGACCTGTCCCGCACCGCCGTGCTGCAGGGCGCCCAGCTGCTGGTCTACCAGTCGGCCACCTCGACCTTCCAGGACACCTGGGCGCCGAGCCAGCACGCCTCGCTGGCCGCGGTGCGGGCCGCCGAGACCGGGCGGCCGGTGGTGCAGGGCGCGCTCACCGGCGTCTCGGTGGCGTTCGACCCGCAGGGCCGCGAGCTGGCCCGGCTCGGCACCGCCGGGAGCGGCCCGCTGGTGGTCCGCCTGGCGCTGCCCGATCCCGGCTGGCGCACCTGGTACGACCGGCTCGGCGACGTGGTCCCGTGGACGGCGCTGGCGGTCACCGTCGTCGCGGCCGGCGCCGCGCTGCGCGAGCGGCAGCGGCCGGCCGGCCCCGGGCGGCCTACTCCTTCTTCGCCCGGCTCGGCTGCACCCGGGCCGGCTCGCCCGGCATCTTCGGGTGGTCCGGCGGGTACGGCATCTCCCCGAGCCCCTCGTCCCGCTCCTGACGCTCCGACAGCTCCAGCACCGACTCCAGGCCGAACGCGTGCTGCGCCAGCTCCGCCCACGGATCGCCGGTCGCGGCCAGCCGGTCCGGCACCGTCCGCAGGGTGAAGTCGCCCGGCTCGGCGGCGTCCAGCTCCTCCCAGTGCAGCGGGGTGGAGACGGTGGCCTCGGGCCGGGCCCGCAGCGAGTAGGCGGAGGCGATGGTGCGGTCCCGGGCCATCTGGTTGTAGTCCACGAAGAGCTTCTGCCCGCGCTCCTCCTTCCACCAGGCGGTGGTCACCTGCTCGGGCATCCGCCGCTCCAGCTCGCGGCCGAGCGCGATCGCGCACCGGCGCACCTGCTGGAAGTCCCACTCCGGGCGGACCGGCACGAAGACGTGCAGCCCGCGCCCGCCGGAGGTCTTGGGCCAGCCGCGCAGCCCGTGCTCGCCGAGCAGCTCGCGCAGCTGGTGGGCGGCCCGGACCGCGTCGTGGAAGTCGGTGCCGGGCTGCGGGTCCAGGTCGAGCCGCAGTTCGTCGGGCCGGTCGGTGTCGGACCGGCGCACCGGCCACGGGTGGAAGGTGAGGCAGCCCAGGTTGGCGGCCCAGAGCACCGCGGCCGGCTCGGTGGGGCAGATCTCGTCGGCGAACCGCCCGCTCGGGAAGGCGATCCGGGCGGTGGGCAGCCACTCGGGCGTGTTCTTGGGCGCCCGCTTCTGGTAGAAGAACTCGCCCTCCACCCCGTCCGGGAACCGCTGCAGCGTGGTCGGCCGGTCCCGCAGCGCCCCCAGCGCCGCCCCGGCCACCGCCCGGTAGTACTGCGCCACGTCGAGCTTGGTGTAGCCGGGCCCCGGGTAGTACACCTTGCCCGGGTTGCTCAGCCGCACCGCCCGCCCGCCGACCTCCAACTCCACCGCTTCAGCTGCCATGCCCCCACGCTAGGACGGCGGCCCGCAACCGGCACGCGGTGCGGACGGCGCGCGGGTGACGCACCATCAGGGGTATGGACCTTCCCGTGCTGCCCCCGCTCGATCCGATGCTGGCCAAGGCGGTCGCCGAGATCCCGGCCGGCATGCACTACGAGGCCAAGTGGGACGGCTTCCGCGCGCTGGTCTTCCGCGACGGGGACGAGGTGGAGGTGGCCAGCCGCACCGGGAAGTCGCTGGCCCGCTACTTCCCCGAGCTGCTGGACGCCTTCCGGGCCGAGCTGCCCGGGCGCTGCGTGCTGGACGGCGAGATCGTGCTGGCCCACGACGGGCGGCTGCACTTCGAGGAGCTGCAGGAGCGGATCCACCCCGCCGCCTCCCGGGTGCGCAGGCTCGCCGCCGAGAACCCGGCCAGCTTCATCGCCTTCGACCTGCTGGCGCTCGGCGACGCGTCGCTGCTGGCGCGTCCGCTGGCCGAGCGCCGCACGGCCCTGGTGGCGGCCCTGGCCGGGGCCGGCCCGTGGGTGCACACCGCCCCCGCCACCCGGGACCGGGAGCTGGCCCGGCAGTGGTTCACCGAGTTCGAGGGCGCCGGCCTGGACGGCATCATGGCCAAGCCGCTGGACGACCCGTACCGGCCGGGCGTCCGCTCGATGTTCAAGATCAAGCACGGCCGCACCGCCGACTGCGTGGTGGCCGGCTACCGCCTGCACAAGGACGGCCAGGGCGTCGGCTCGCTGCTGCTCGGCCTGCACGACGCGGCCGGCGCCCTGCAGCACGTGGGCGTCTGCGCCTCCTTCACCGCCGCCCGCCGCCGGGAGCTCGCCGCCGAGCTGGCCCCGCTGGTCCTCGCCGACCCGGCCGGGCACCCGTGGGCCGCCTGGACCGACGGGGCCGCGCACGAGGCCGGCCGGATGCCGGGCGCGCCCAGCCGGTGGAGCGGCGGCAAGGACGCGCAGTGGGTCGCGCTCCGCCCTGAGCGCGTCTGCGAGGTCGCGTACGATCACATGGAAGGGACCAGGTTCCGGCACACCACCCGTTTCCGGCGGTGGCGGCCCGACCGGTCCGCGCGGAGCTGTGACTACAGCCAACTGGAGGAGCCGGTCGGATTCGACCTGGCCCAGCTGCTGGCCGAGGGTGTCTCCCCCGACCGCTGAGCGCCCGGACACCGGCGCCGGCCCCCTCCGACGACCGAGGGACGCAGGTGAGGATCATGGTCCTCTCACGGCAGGAGGCTCGGCAGAGCCGTCGGATCGAGGCCAGGCTGACCGCAGAGGACCCGCGCCTGGCCCGAAGATTCGACCAGTGGTGCCGCAGCCGGGACCGGGTGGCCGAGGCGGCCGCACTGGCCACCGGCCGCCGGCCCGCCGCGGACCTGGACGCCGGCGCCACCCGGCTGCGCCGCCTCTGGCACGAGATCCTGCGCGGCCGGATCCCGCTGCCGTGACCGGGTCCCGTCCGACCGCCCCGGTCGGTCCCCCGCCCCGCCGCCGCGGCCCCGGCGCCACCGGCGAACCGGCCGGCCCGTCACTCCAACGGCCGCGCGGGCCCGTCCACCGGGGCGACCGGTTTGGCACCATCGAGTCAGGGGACACCCGAAGCCGAGAAGGTGAGTGCGGATGTCCAGCGACGCGATCGTGCTGCTGAAGCAGGAGCACAAGGAGCTGCTGCGGCTCTTCAAGGCCTACCGCACCACGCCCCCCACCGACCTGGCCGCGCGCGGCGAGCTGACCCAGCACATCGTGCACGACCTGACCGTCCACTCCTACCTGGTCGACGAGGTGCTCTACCCCGAGGTCGCCGCCCTGCTCAAGGATCCCGCCCACCCGGCGATGCACGGCTACCAGGACCACACCGCGGTCGACCGGCTCTGCGAGGAGGTGGTCGGGCGCTCCCCCGCGGACCCCGGGTTCGGCCAGGGCGTGGAGGCGCTGCTGACCGCCGCGGTCCGCCAGATGGAGCGCGAGGAACGCGAGTGGTTCCCGCTGCTGCGGGCCGCGCTCAGCCGCCGCGACCTGCAGCAGATCGGCACCCACGTGCTGGCGGTGCGCGAGACGGCGCCCCGCCACCGGCCCGGACCCGACGCCGACCGGGCCGACCCCGACCTGGCCGACCCCGACCGAGGCGGCCCGGTCGTCCCGGGCGCCGCCTGACCCCACCGCCACCCAGCCCGACAACCGAGGAGGCACCCGCGATGCCACCGACCGCCACCACCGACGGCGCGCCCGAGGGCGTGGCCGCCACCCGGCTGCTCGACGACCGGCTGCTGCACGAGCTGGAGCAGCTGCACCGCACCCGGCACGAGACCTTCCTCTACGGGTCGGACGACGCGCTGCGCCACCACAACGATCGCACCGCCGCACTGGAGGCCGAGTACCTGCGGCGGTTCCCGGACCGCCTGGTCACCGCCGGGCGCACCCGCTCGGGCGCCCGGGCCCGCGAGGCCGCCGCCCGGGTGGAGGCCACCCCCACCGAGAGCCCCCGGTGAGGCGGCCCGGATGACCGGCCCCACGGCGACGGCGCCGCCGCAACCGACTCCCGCCGACGTCCTGTCCCTGCACGCCGAGGCGGTGGCCTCGTTCGGACGCCGGGTGGCCGGGGTCGCGGCCAACCAGTGGTCGGCGCCCACCCCGTGCACGGCCTGGTCGGTGCGCGACCTGGTGAACCACCTGACCACCGAGCAGCTCTGGGTGCCCGAGCTGCTGCTGGGCGCCACCGTCGCGGAGGTGGGCGACCGGTTCGACGGGGACCGGCTGGGCGACGACCCGGTCGCGTCCTGGACGGCGGCCGCCGCGGCCGCCCGGGCCGCCCTGGAGCTGCCGGACGCGCTGGAGCTGGTCGTCCACCTCTCCTACGGCGACCGCAGTGCGCAGGAGTACTGCGCCGAGCTGACGGTGGACCTGACCGTGCACACCTGGGACCTGGCCCGCGCCACCGGGCAGGACGCCCGGCTGGCCCCGGAGCTGGTGGCCTTCGCCCTGCACGAGGTCACCCCGTACGCGGACCAGCTCTCCGACACCGGCTACTTCGACCCCCCGGTGCCCGCCGCGGCGGACGCCGATCCGCAGACCCGGCTGCTCGCCCTGCTCGGGCGCCGGACCGACAACCAGCCCCGGATCGACCCCGAGGTCATGGGCTGACGCGGGCTCACCGGCCCCGCCCGGGGCCGTGAGACGGTTGTGCCACCCCCTGGTGGCGCCACCTCGGCCGTTCGATATCGTCACCGCTCTCTACACGCAAAGACTGCGGCCCGGACCCCCACCGTCCGGGTCGCGGGCGTGTGCGACACCCTTCGCACACCTACGTTCCAGAGAGCAGGACACGTGCACCACCACTCACTGCGCCGGACCCTTCCGGCCCTGGCGGCGCTCGGCATAGCCGTGGTCGCGCCGCTGGCCACCGCGGGCCCGGCGGCCGCCCATGTCGGGAACCGCTGCGACACCGTGGAGATCAGCTACTCGATCGACGGCGGAGCGCACTTCACCAAGTCGGACGACCTCGGCGGCCCGGCCGGCAAGGTCGTCGTCAAGCTGGACGACGAGGTCGCCCGCGGCTGCGAGTACCCGGTCTCGCTGGCCGCCTACGAGACCGAGGGCGCCACCTGGCAGACCTCGGGCCAGCAGACCCTGGTCGGCTTCGCCACCGGCCTGCTGACCCAGCAGAAGCCGCAGCTCACCCTCGACCTCGGCGGCAAGCTGCCGAAGTGCTTCGGCCAGGTCGACCTCTACAACGGCAGCGAGAAGTACGAGGGCGACAAGGCCCCGCACTACCCGCACCCGGTGATCGGCGACGAGAAGATCGCCTGGTGGAACGGCGGCCAGGCCTGCACGCCGACCCCCACCCCGACGCCGTCCCCCAGCACCTCCACCCCGGCGCCGACCCCGACCGGCAGCACGCCGACCCCGACGCCGAAGCCGACCCCCAGCCCCTCGGCGAGCAGCAGCAAGCCCGCCGCGCCGGCCTCCCCGTCGGCCCCGAGCACGCCGGTCAGCACCGACGTGCCCAGCGGCAAGCCCGAGGTGAAGCCGGTCTCCAGCACCCCGACCAGCCTCGCCAGCACCGGCACCGACGGCAGCGCGCTGGCCACCGTGGCCGGCGCGGGCGCCGTCCTGCTCGGCCTGGGCGCGGGCGCGGTCGTGCTGACCCGCCGCCGGTCCGCCAAGCGCTGACCCGCCGCACCCCAGGGGCCCGCGGGGGCGCGCCCCGGTGCGCGGGGCCCCGCCGGGGCGCGGGGGGGCGCCGCCCGGGCGGGCGGGGGCGTGTAAAAAAAAGACGGGGGCCGCGACAGGTGGGGGGGTTTT
>NZ_JBHYKG010000137.1:0-21697 GCF_042741245.1 Kitasatospora sp. NPDC058965 | reverse complement strand
CCCCGGCCGCGGCCGGCGGGCCCACGCCACCCCCGCCCCGCCCCCCGCCCCGGCGCCCGCCCCCGACTCCGCGGCCCCCGCCGACGGCGCGTCCGCCCCGGCCGGGGCGGACGCCTCGGCCTCCGGTGCGGCGCGGGCCTTCCCCAGCACCGCGGCCCCGTCCGCGCCGGGCACGCCGACGCCCAGGGCGAGCAGCGGCGCGCCGCAGCCGCCGGCCGCCACCGCGGCGACCCCGCCCGACCCGCTGACCGTGATCTCCTCCGCCGCCACCGACACCGCCCCGCTCGACCCGGCCACCCTGTTCGCCGCCGCCACGCTGACCGCCGACGGCAAGACCTGGACCCGGCTGACCACCCGGACCGACACCACCTGCTGGCAGGCCACCACCGGCCACCTCGGCGACGTGCTGGCCGCCTCGAACTGCCGCGCCCTCTACCGGGCGACCTACACCAGCGGCAGCAGCGCGGTGACCGTCGGCATCGCCGTCACCGACAGCAAGGCGCAGGCGGACGCGGCGATCGCCGCCAACAAGGGGCAGATCCAGGGCCTGGTCCCGACGGGGTCGGCCTCGTTCTGCGTGTCCGACGGCTGCGGCAGCACCCACGCCTCGGTCGGCCGGTACGACTACTACACGGTGCAGGGCACGGTGAAGCCCGGGGGCAACACCCCCGACGCCGCCGCCAACGCCGCCGCCCCGACCCTCGCGGCCTACGCGCGCACCCAGCTGCTCGCCCGCGGACAGCAGCACCTCTGACGGAGCGTCGGACCCGCCGCCACCCGAACGGCCCGCCCGGGGGGCGGGCCGCCGCCTGACGGGGTGTCATGAAGGCCATGGCGCAACGACAGCACTGGCTGATCCGCTTCACCGACGAGCTGATGACGCTCACCAGCGACCTGACCCAGGACCAGGCCGCCGACTTCGTCCGGCGGGTCTACCTCGCGGGCCACGAGGCCGCGGTGGCTGAGGCGGCCCAGGAGCGCCTGCGCGAGGGGGAGTAGCGGCGGGCGGCGGGGCTCAGTGCGGGATGGCGTCGATCACCTCGCGGGCGCCCTGGCGCAGCAGCGCGACGGCCACCGAGGTGCCCAGGGTGGCGGGGTCGAGCGGGCCGGCCCACTCGTGGGCGTCGAGCACGGTCTTGCCGTCGGGCGAGAAGACCCGGCCGCGCAGCGACAGGCGGCCGTCCCGCTCGGCCCGGGCGAAGCCGGCGATCGGGCTGTTGCAGTGGCCCTGGAGGACGTGCAGGAACATCCGCTCGGCGGTGGTCTCGCGCCAGGCGTCGGGGTCGCCCAGCGGGGTCACCGCGGCGATGGTGGCGGCGTCGTCCTCGCGGCACTGCAGGGCCAGCACGCCGGCGCCGATCGGCGGGCACATCGCCTCGACCGAGAGGATCTCGCTGATCCGGTCCTGCTCGCCGATCCGCTCCAGGCCGGAGACCGCCAGCAGCAGTGCGTCCACCTCGCCGGCCGCCAGCTTGGCCAGCCGGCTGTTGGCGTTGCCGCGGATCGGCACGCAGACCAGCTCCGGGTGGGTCACCGCCAGCTGGGCGATCCGGCGCACCGAGGAGGTGCCGATCCGGCTGCCGGGCGGCAGCTGATCGAGGGTCAGGCCGCCGGGGTGGACCACCGCGTCGCGCACGTCGTCGCGGCGCAGGAAGGCGGCGAAGACGGTGCCGGCCGGCAGCGGCCGGTCGGCGGGGACGTCCTTGACGCAGTGCACCGCCAGGTCCGCCTCGCCGGCCAGCAGCGCCGCGTCCACCTCCTTGGTGAAGGCGCCCTTGCCGCCGAGTGCCGAGAGCGCGCCCGGCCAGCGGTCGCCCGCGGTGCTGACCGGGACCACGGTGGTGGCCAGGTCGGGGCGGACGGCGGCCAGTTCGGCCTGGACCCGGGCGACCTGGGCGAGCGCCATCGGGGAGGAGCGGGAGACGATGCGCAGCACGGTCGGTGACATGGTGACCACGATAAGCCGTCCGCGGGGCGGCCGAGCACCACCGGTCGGGTCCCCTGCCGCCGGGGCTGGGGTGCGCGATAGCCTGCACCCTTCGCACACCCGTGGCCCCTGGAGGCGGAAGGCACCATGGCTGAGGCTAGAGGCAGCACCGCCGACGTGCACGAGAGCGCGATCCCGGCCCAGCGGGTGCCGAGTTGGGCCAGGTCCAAGGTCACCGCCGGCCGGTTCGGCGACGCGCTGCCGCACCTGGCGCTGGCCGTCTGCTTCCTGGGTGCCTTCAGCCTGCTCGCGCTGCTGCGCTACGAGCGGTTCGGCTCGCCCTCCTGGGACCTCGGCATCTTCACCGAGGCGGTGAAGGGGTACGCGCACTTCGGCGCTCCGGTGCTGTCGATCAAGGGGCCGGGCTTCAACGCGCTGGGCGACCACTGGTCACCGATCCTGGCGGTGCTGGTGCCGGCCTGGTGGATCGCGCCCTCGGCCGCCACCCTGCTGGTGGCGCAGGCGGCGCTGTTCGCCTGGTCGGTCGGGGTGGTCTCGGACACCGCGGCGCGGGTGCTGGGCTCCGCCCACCGCGGCGTGCTGGTCGGCACCGCCTACGGGCTCTCCTGGGGGCTGCAGCGCGCGGTGGACGCGGAGTTCCACGAGATCGCCTTCGCGGTCCCGCTGCTGGCCCTGGTCGGCCGCCAGCTCCTGCTGCGGCGCTGGGACCGGGCCGCCTGGTGGGCGCTGCCGCTGGTGCTGGTGAAGGAGGACCTGGGGCTGACGGTGGCCGTGGTCGGGGTGCTGCTGGTGCTGGTCGGGCGGCGCCGGTCGACCGGCGCGGTGCTGGTGCTGTTCGGCGTCGGGTTCACCGCGCTGACCATGGGGGCGCTGATCCCGCACTTCAACCCGCAGCACCAGTACGACTACTGGTCCAAGCTGCCGGGCGGGCAGCACCCGCAGCTCTGGCAGCTGCTGGTGGTCCCGTTCACCCGGCTGACGGTGTGGAAGACCACCGGCTGGCTGCTGGGCATCGTCGGCTTCCTGGCGCTGCGCTCGCCGTTGCTGCTGCTCGCGCTGCCCACCCTGGCCTGGCGGTTCAGCTCGGCCAACTCGATGTTCTGGGGTCCGGACTGGCACTACAACGCGACCCTGATGCCGATCCTGTTCCTGGCCCTGGTGGACGCGGTGGACCGGCTGCGGCGCAGCGAGCGGTTCCCGGGGCTGCGGGGCTTCGCCGAGGGCATGGTGCCGGCCAGTGCGGGCATCGCGGCGGCCTGCCTGGTGAGCCTGCCGGTGGGGCTGGGCGGGCTGGGCGACCCGGCGGCCTGGACGCCCGGTCCGCACGCGGCGGTGCTGCGCGCGGCGATCGCGGCGGTGCCGCCGAACGTCCGGGTGGAGGCCTCGATGGGCCCGCTGGCGCAGCTGGCGGCCCGGGACGACGCCTACTGGCTGGGCGGCAGCAAGCAGGTCGCCCCGGACTACCTCTGCGTGGACACGGCCGGCTGGGACGGCGGGCCGACCGACCTGCCCGCCTACGGGGCCGCCCTGCACCCCGGCGCCCACTACGTGGTGGTGTTCCAGCGCGACCAGGTGACGGTGCTGCGCCGGACCTGACGCCGGATCAGGAGGTGCCGGCCGTGACGGTGCAGGGGCAGCTGCCCATCAGCGCCTTGACGTTGGCCACGTAGCTCGGGTTGGGGATCACCGAGGTGCCGGTGGTGACCCCGGTGACCGGGTCGGTGGTGCTGGTGTAGTGCACGTTGCCGGCGCCCGCGTTGTAGGCGGCGATCACCAGGTCCAGCAGCGGGGTCTTTCCGGTGACCGGGTCGGGCGAGAGGTCGTAGCTGCCGCCGAAGTCGGAGTCGCCGTAGTAGGCGACCAGCTCGTCCAGCAGCTCGGCGCCCAGGTCGGTGTTGCCGGCCAGCGTCTGCACGTCGTTCTTGGTGGCGAACTTGCCGTTCATCCAGCTGACCGTGCCCGGCATGATCTGCATGGTGCCGATCCCGCCGTCGCAGGCCAGGATCGCCGACTTCCAGCCGCTCTCCTGCCAGGCGACGGCCCGGACCAGGTTGACCGGCAGCGGGGGCAGCTTGTCGGTGCCGCCGCTGCTCAGGTAGAGGGTGCGGGACTTGCCGGCGGCCGTGGCGAGCGCGGTCGCCACGTCGGCGGTCGCCGCGTTGGTGCCGGTGTAGCTGGGCTTGCAGCTGCTCTGCAGCGGCGGGGTGTGCGGGGTGGCCGGGGGCGGCGGCGGGGCGACCGGGCCCGGCTTGGCGGTGGGCGCCGGGGCGGCCGAGGCCGCCTGCGCCTTGGCGGAGGGGGCGGCGGTCGACGGCCGGGCGCTCGCGCTGCGCGAGGCCGACGCACTCGCCGAGGCCGTGGCCGTGGCCGACGGCGCGGCCGAGGGGGAGGCGCTGGTGGGGGCCGGGTCCGCCGCGGTCGGCGAGCCGCCCGGGTCGGTGGCCGCCGGGCTCGGCGCGTCCGCCACCGTGACCGTCTGGCTGCCGCCGCCCCCGCCGGTCAGCGCGTACGCGCCCCCGATGCCGAGCGCCGCCACCGCCGCGAGCCCCGCCACCGCCTGCTGCCGCCTGCTGAACCCCATGCTTCCCCCCACCTCCGCGCCGACAAGAGCGGCCAGCCTATCGAGCGCCCGTTCGCCCGGCGGGCGCGGGGGAGTGTTGACGAGCGACAGTTACCGATATATCGTCGAGCCATCGAGACAGTACGAAGGACGATCGCGAAACTGTCGTGATTGCCCTTCGACGACAACCCGAAGGGGGTGCGCATCATGCGCATGGAGAACTCATCGCACCGTGGCCGCGGCCGTCGTCGTGGCCCCCGGCTCGGCGACCTGCCGGGCGAGTACGTGGAGAACCGGCCGGCCTTCGGTCCGCCGGTGCCGCCCGGCGGGCCGTTCGGCGGTCCGGGCGGGGGTCCGTTCGGCTTCGGCGGCGGCCCGTTCCGGGGCGGCCGCGGGCGCGGCCACCGCGGTGGCGGCCGGGCCCGCCGGGGTGACGTGCGGGCCTCGCTGCTGGCGCTGCTGAAGGACCGCCCGATGCACGGCTACGAGATGATCACCGAGATCGGCGAGCGGACCTCGGGCACCTGGCGCCCGAGCCCGGGCTCGGTCTACCCGACCCTCCAACTGCTGGAGGAGGAGGGCCTGATCGAGGCCCAGGAGACCGGCGGCAAGCGGCTGTTCACGCTCACCGAGGCCGGTCGCGCCGAGGCCGAGGCCGGCTCCGCCGAGCCCTGGCTGGCGGCCGGCAGCGGGGTCGACTGGGAGGCCGTCCACGAGGTCGGCCAGACCATGGCCTCGCTGGGGCAGGCGGTCCACCAGGTGATGACCACCGGCACCGCCGAACAGCGCGACAAGGGCCTGGCGGTCCTGGTCGAGGCCCGCAAGAAGCTCTACCTGATCCTGGCGGACGCCGAGGGCTGAGCCCTCAGCGCGCCGCGGGGTCCGACTCCGGCCGGTACTCGTAGCGCCAGCGCGAGCGGCCCTTGGCGTCGAACTCCTTGGCCCGGACGTACACCAGCGTCCGGGCCGGTTCGTCCGCGTGCGCGGGCACCGGTACCCGGTAGTACTTGGGCACGTTGTTGAACGGGGTCAGCAGCACCGGCAGCACCCGTCCGTCCAACGGCCCGCCGTGGAACTCGGTGTCCGCGCTGCGCATGCTGCCCGCCTTCTCGCCCAGGTGTCCCGCCGTACGGGACCAGCTTCGCACCCCGCGGTCCGCGACCTTGAAAAGCTCCCTTATCCTGCTCTGTACGCCCCGGGCCCTGCACGGCCCGCCAGCGGCCCCTGCGAGCGCGCCGCGGACCGGGCGTCGGCCGCCCCGGTGACCCCGGTGCCGGCCGCCCGGAGCACGGCCGGGCGCTCCCGGGAAGCCGCGGACCGCGTCCGGTGTTGCTGCGGGAGTTGCGTCGAACGCTGTGGCACACCAGTCACAGCCGTGCGGGAAGGGGCCCGATGGTAGCCGGCGGCAGATGGACGGCGTGGTTGCGGCGCGATCGGCAGGGCTCCGGGTTCGACACCGGCGGTCCGGCCAACCCGGCGGCCCGCCTGGAACAGCTGCTCGCCGTGGCGACGGCCGGGTTCCCGCTGGCCCCGGCCGCCCACCCGGCCGGCTACCGCTGCTCCTGCGACCGGGTCGGCTGCCCGGCCCCGGCCCAGCACCCGCTCTCCTTCGCCTGGCAGTCCCAGGCGACCACCGACACCGAGCAGCTGACCCGCTGGCTGGCCCGGGACCCGCAGGCCAACTTCGTCACCGCCACCGGCCGCGCGCACGACGTGCTGGACGTGCCGGCCGAGGCCGGCCGACTGGCGCTGGAGCGGCTGGACGAGTTGGGCGTGCCCGGCCCGGTCGCCGCGGTCGGCGAGGACCGCTACCTCTTCTTCACCGCGACCCGCGGCACCCCGGAGGACGAGGACGAGTTCTGGTCCAGCGCGCTCGACACCGACCCGGAGACGCTGTCCGAGCACCCCGGCATGCGCTGGCACTGCCGCGGCTCCTACACGCTGGTGCCGCCGGCCCGACTGGCCGACGGCTCCGAGGTGCGCTGGCTGCGCGGGCCCGAGCAGGCGCTGCCGGACCCGCTGCGGGTGCTGGACGTGCTCACCGACGCCTGCACCGAGGTCGGCGCGGTCGCCGAGGAGCAGTGGCTGATCGGCTGAACCGCGCCGCGCGCTACGGCAGGGTGAGGATCTCCGCGCCGTCCGCGGTGACCAGCAGGGTGTGCTCGAACTGCGCGGTCCGCTTGCGGTCCTTGGTCACCACGGTCCAGCCGTCCGGCCAGATCTCGTAGTCGTAGGTGCCCAGGGTCAGCATCGGCTCGATGGTGAAGGTCATCCCCGGCCGGATCACCTGGGTGGCCCGGTCGCTGTCGTAGTGCGGGACGATCAGGCCGGAGTGGAACGACGTGTTGATCCCGTGCCCGGTGAAGTCCCGCACCACGCCGTAGTCGAAGCGCTTGGCGTAGGACTCGATCACCCGGCCGATCACGTTGATCTGGCGGCCCGGCCGGACGGCCTTGATGGCCCGGTCCAGCGCCTCGCGGGTGCGCTCCACCAGCAGCCGCGACTCCTGCGCCACCTCGCCCACCAGGTAGGTCGCGTTCAGGTCGCCGTGCACGCCGTGGATGTAGGCGGTGGCGTCGATGTTCACGATGTCGCCGTCGTTCAGCACGGTCGAGTCCGGGATGCCGTGGCAGATCACCTCGTTGATCGAGGTGCAGATCGACTTGGGGAAGCCCCGGTAGCCCAGGTCCGACGGGTAGGCGCCGTGGTCGCACATGTAGGCGTGGGCCACCGCGTCCAGCTGATCGGTCGTCACCCCGGGGGCGATCAGCTCGGCGGCCGCCGCCATCGCCTGCGCGGCGATCCGGCCGGCGATCCGCATCTTCTCGATCGTCTCGGCGTCCTGCACCTCGGGCCCGGTGTACGGGGCCGGGCCGGGCTTGCCCACGTACTCCGGGCGGGCGATGTGCGCCGGGACCTTGCGGGTGGGGGACTGGGTGCCGGGAACGAGGATGGCCATGGCGGCGAGTCTATCCTTCGTACCCGCGCCGCGACCGTGTGTGCGAGGCTGCCGGCGGGCATGATCCAGCCAGGGAGCGAAGGAGAGAGCCATGCCGCTGTTCCGCCACCAGCCCACCGGCAAGCCGGGGGAGTGGTACTTCTGCCTCAAGCACCACGCGGTCGAGGAGGGCCCGGAGTGCGCGGCCAAGGACCGGCTCGGCCCCTACCCGAGCCGGGCGGAGGCCGAGCGCGCGCTGGCCACCGCCGCCGAGCGCAACCGCGAGTGGCGCACCGACCCCAACTGGAACGACGACGACCCGGCCCAGGACCAGAGCTGAGCCGCCGTCAGGCGGCCAGCCGCTGCTCCGCCTCGCGCGCCGCCCGCACCGCCACCGCGTGCGGATCGGTGCGCGCGTCGTAGGAGAGCAGCCGCGGCAGCGCCGCCGCCAGCCCCGCCACGCTCACCAGGCAGGCCACCCCGCCCAGCCAGACCGAGCCGCGCACGCCGACCGCGCCGGCCATCGAGCCCGCCCGCAGCTGGCCCAGCTGCGGGCCGACCGAGTAGCTGAGCAGCTCCACCCCGGCCAGCCGACCGCGCAGTTCGTCCGGGATGGACTGGTTCCACATGGTCGACCGGCCCATCCCGCTGACCTGGTCGGCGCCGCCGGCCACGGCCAGGCAGAGCAGCACCGGCCAGATGCTCGTCGAGAGGCCGGCCCCGGTCATCGCCGCGCCCCAGAGGAGCGCGGCCAGCACCACCATCCGTCCGTGCCGGTGGACCTGCGAGGCCCAGCCGGCGGTGGCCGAGACCAGCAGCGAGCCGATCGCGGAGGCGCCGTACAGCAGCCCGAGCGCCCAGTGCGCGTGCAGCCGGTCCGCCAGGAACGGGAAGATCGCGTTCGGGAAGGCGAAGAACATCGCCGCGATGTCCACCAGGTAGGTGCCCAGCAGCTCCGGCCGGCTGCGGGCGTACCGCACGCCGGCCACGATCCCGGCCAGGCTGGGCTTCTCGGCGCCGGTCGGCGGTGGCACCTCGCGCATCCGGAACAGCAGCACCAGCGAACAGGCGTAGCTGGCCAGGTCGACCGCGAAGGCGGGGGCCGGACCCGCGTAGGAGACCAGCACACCGGCCAGCGCCGGGCCGGCCACCATGTTGAAGCTGCGGTAGACGGAGACCAGGGCGAAGGCGGCGGTCAGCTGGTCGTGCGCCACCACCCGCGGAATGAGCGTGTCCAGGGCCGGGCGCTGCAGTCCGTCCAGCGCCGCGACCAGCGCGGTGGCCAGGTAGACGGGCCAGAGCAGCGGGTGCGGCAGCAGCGCGTTCAGCAGCAGCAGGCCGGTCAACAGGCCCAGGCCCGCCTCGGTGCCGAGCACCAGCTTGCGGCGGTCCACCGCGTCGGCCAGCGCGCCGCCCCAGAGGCCGAAGACGATCAGCGGCACCAGTTCGACCAGGCCGATCGCGCCGACCGCGAAGTAGGAGCCGGTCAGCTGCTTGATCTGCAGCGGCACCGCGACGTAGGTGATCAGGCTGCCGAAGCTGCTGATCGAGCCCGAGCTCCAGAGCAGCCGGAAGTCCCGCGAGCTGCGCCACGGGGTCAGGTCGGGGCGCAGCTTGCGCAGGGAGTCCATCACGGGAGCCCAGCCTGCGCGCCCGCCCTGACCGGGGCAACCGAATAAACCGGTCACCAGCGCTGGGCCGGCTCCCCGCCGAACTGCCGGGCCAGCCGGGCCAGCAGCGAGCGCGGCGGCTCCCCGGCGGCGGTGGAGACCAGGTGCTGCACCAGGTCGAAACCGTCGTCCACCGCCCGGTCCACGGTCAGCCGTTCGTGCGCAAGGTCGGCCAGCTCCCGGTCGCCGGCGGCCAGCGCCAGCACCGTGGCCCCGCCGCGCCGGGCGTCCGCCACCCGCTCCAGCAGCGGGGCGCCGGCCGGGTCCGGGGTCACCACCAGCACGGTCTGGCCGCGCCGGGCCGCGGTCAGCCGGTCCAGGCCCTGGCGCAGGTGGGCGGGGGCTCCGGGCGCGGCCGGCCGGTGGCGGACCAGCTCCGGCGCCAGCTGCGGCACCCCGGACCGGGCCGCCTCCTCGTCCAGGTGGGCGGCCAGGTGCCAGGGCTCGTACCCGGCCGAGCCGACCAGCAGCAGGCCGCGCGCGGTCCGCCCGGTCACGGCCGTGCGCAGCGCACCGGCGAAGCCGCGGGTGGCCTCCAGCAGCGGGGAGCCGGCCAGGGCCTGGCGCAGTGCGCCCACACTCGTCGCGTCCACCGGGTCAGGATGGAGGCCGGGCGCCGGTTTTGGCAGGATCTCCGGCATGACTTCCCTCGAATCAGCGACCCCGCCCGCCGCCGACCTGGACAGCATGGTGGTCGGCGTGCTCGGCGGCACCGGCGACCAGGGCCGCGGCCTGGCGTACCGGCTGGCCAAGGCCGGCCAGCAGGTGATCCTCGGCTCCCGCACCGCCGAGCGGGCCGCGGCGGCGGCCACCGAGCTCGGGCACGGCGTGCGCGGCGCGGACAACGCCGAGTGCGCCCGGCTCAGCGACATCGTGATCGTCGCGGTGCCCTGGGACGGGCACGCCGAGACGCTGACCGCGCTGCGGACCGAACTGGCCGGCAAGATCGTGGTGGACTGCGTCAACCCGCTGGGCTTCGACAAGCAGGGCGCCTACGCGCTGAAGCCGGCCGAGGGCAGCGCCGCCGAGCAGGCCGCCGCGCTGCTGCCCGAGTCCCGGGTGACCGCCGCCTTCCACCACCTGTCGGCGGTGCTGCTGCAGGACCGCGAGCTGGAGTCGATCGACACCGACGTGCTGGTGCTGGGCGACCAGCGGGCGGCCACCGACCTGGTGCAGGCGCTGGCGGCGAAGATCCCCGGGATGCGCGGCGTCTACGCCGGGCGGCTGCGCAACGCGCACCAGGTGGAGGCGCTGGTGGCCAACCTGATCTCGGTCAACCGCCGGTACAAGGCGCACGCGGGCCTGCGGATCACCGACGTGTGAGCCGGGCGTCGGCCACCCCCGTGCGGGGTGGCCGTCCGCAGCGGCGACAATGGACGTCGACAGTCCCGACACCTGGAGCCGGCCGCCATGCCCCGCAACGCCCTGTACGCCTCGATCGTCTTCGTCCTCGCGGTGGCCGCCGCCGTGGTCTCCTTCGTGGAGGGCAACTGGCTCGGGGTGATCTGGGTGCTGCTGGCCGGCGTCTCCAGCAACATCGCCTGGTTCTACCTGCGCCGGGAGAAGCTGCGGCAGGCCGCCGCCGAGCAGGGCTGACCGGCCCGGCCGGCCGGGCCGGTCAGTTCTTCCAGAACTGGAACAGGTAGTGGCCCACGTCACTGGCCAGGCCGTCCACCCCGAACAGGCCCATGATCCCGTAGACCAGGTCGAAGAACCGGCGGTTCACCTCCGGCTGCCAGAGCAGCGCGAAGACGGCGAGCATGCCGTAGGGCGCGAACGGGCGCACCGCGAGCCGGGCCTTCGGCGACAGCCAGGGCTCGATGATCCCGTAGCCGTCCAGGCCCGGGACCGGCAGCAGGTTGAGCACGGTCGCGGACAGCTGCAGCATGCCCAGGAAGGCCAGCGCGGCCGGCAGGGTGCGCACCTCCATGCTGCCGATCTGGGCGGTGCCGGGCGCCGAGTCCAGCCAGCCCTGGCCGACCGGCACCAGCACCAGCACGGCGAACGCCAGGTTGACCAGCGGACCGGCCGCGGAGATCAGGCTGTGCTTGAGCCGGCCCTGGATCCGGTGCCGCTCGATGAAGACCGCCCCGCCCGGCAGGCCGATCCCGCCCAGCAGCACGAAGACCACCGGCAGCACGAAGCTGTAGACGGCGTTGGTGTACTTGAACGGATTGAGCGTCAGGTAGCCCTTGGCGCCCACCGTGATGTCCCCGCCGTGCAGCGCGGTGCGGGCGTGCCCGTACTCGTGCAGGCAGAGCGAGACCATCCAGCCCGCCACCACGAACAGGAACACCCCGAAGCCGGCCGAGCCGTAGCCGGACCAGACGGCCCACCCGGAGGTGCCCAGGGTGGCGAGCAGCACCCAGAAGACCGGGCTGACCCGGCGGTGCTCGCGGTCGGACCGCCTGGCGTCGGCGAAGCTCATTCCCACTCCTCGGATGCCTGCTTGCACAGGTCTAAGCGTCCAGTCCCACTGCGGACAGTAGACGGTAACCCGGTCGGCCCCGGCTGGCCCAGAATGGTCCGGTGCACTACGGCATCCTCGGCACCACCACCGCGACCCACGACGACGGCACCCCGGTCCCGCTCGGCGGCGCCCGGCTGCGCGCCCTGCTGACCGCCCTGGTGCTGCGCCAGGGTGCCCCGGTCCCGGCCGAGGCGCTGGTCGCCGAGGTCTGGGAGGACGAGCCGCCGCAGGACGCGGCCGCGGCGCTGCAGACCCTGGTCGGCCGGCTGCGCCGCACCGTGGGCCGCGAGCAGGTCGGCTTCGGGCCGGGCGGCTACTGGCTGACCGACCCGGCCAGCGACCTGACCCGGTTCCAGGAGCTGACCGCCGCCGGCACCCGGGCCCTGGCCGCCGGCGAACCGCAGCTGGCCGCCCAGGAGTTGACCGCCGCGCTGGCGCTGTGGCGCGGCCCGGCCCTGGCCGACCTGCCCGAACGGTCCGGCCGCGCGGTGCGGCTGGAGGCGCAGCGGGCCGAGGCGCGGCGCGCCCGGATCGCCGCCGAGCTGGCGCTGGGCCGGGCCGGCGAGGTGCTGGCCGAGCTGGCCGAGCTGTGCGCCGACCACCCGCTGGACGAGCCGCTGCACCTGCTCCGGCTGCGCGCGCTGCGCGCGTGCGGGCGCACCGCCGAGGCGCTGGAGCGGTACGAGCAGCTGCGGCAGGCCCTGGCCGAGCAGCTGGGCGCCGACCCGGGCGCCGAGCTGCGCGCGCTGCACCAGCAGCTGCTCACCCAGCAGGACGAGGCCCCGGTCGCCCCGGCCCCGCCGCCGGCCGCCGCCGCGGCGCCGCGCGGCCCGGTGGGCAACCTGCGGGCCGGGCTGACCAGCTTCGTCGGCCGCGAGCAGGACCTGGCCGCGCTCGGCGAGCTGATCGGCGCGGCCCGGCTGGTCACGCTGACCGGTCCGGGCGGCTCCGGCAAGACCCGGCTCTCGGTGGAGGCCGGCCGGCTCGCCCAGCGGGGCGGCGCCTGGCCGGACGGCGTCTGGCAGGTCGAGCTGGCCCCGCTGGAGGACCCGGAGGCGGTGCCGGGCGCGCTGCTCGGCGCGCTCGGCCTGCGCACCACCCAGCTGCACAAGACGGTGGCCGACACCCCGGTGGACCCGGTGCGCCGGATCGTCGAGCACTGCGGCCAGGCCACCATGCTGCTGCTGCTCGACAACTGCGAGCACCTGATCCAGGCCGCCGCCGAACTGGCCGACCGGTTGCTCGCCGAGTGCCCGGGCCTGTCGGTGCTGGCCACCAGCCGGGAGCCGCTGGGCGTGCCGGGCGAGGCGGTGCTGCCGGTCGAGCCGCTGCCGGACCCGACCGCGCTGCGGCTGCTGGCCGAGCGCGGCGCCGCCGCCCGGCCCGGCTTCCACCCGGACGAGGACCGGGACGCCTGCGCCGAGATCTGCCGCCGGCTGGACGGCCTGCCGCTGGCCATCGAGCTGGCCGCGGCCCGGCTGCGCTCGATGGCGCCCCGTCAGCTGGCCGACCGGCTGGACAGCCGGTTCGCGCTGCTCACCGGCGGCAGCCGGGTGCTGCTGCCCCGTCAGCAGACGCTGCGCGCGGTGGTCGACTGGAGCTGGGAGCTGCTGGACGAGCGGGAGCGGGCGGTGCTGCGCCGGCTGGCGGTGTTCGCCGGCGGCTGGACCCTGGAGCACGCCGAACGGGTCTGCGCGGACGGCGAGCTGGTGCGCGCCGACCAGGTGGCCGAGCTGCTCTTCTCGCTGGTCGACAAGTCGCTGGTGGTGGCCGGGCTGACCCAGGCCGCGGGGCCGCGCTACTGGATGCTGGAGACGATCCACGAGTACGCCGCCGAGCGGCTGGCCGAGGCGGGCGGGGAGGACACCGCGCTGCGGCACCTGGTGCTCTTCCGGGAGCTGGTCCAGGACGCCGCCCAGCACGTGCACAGCACCCGCCAGCTGCAGCTGATCGCGCTGCTGGAGGGCGAGCAGGACAACGTGCGGGCGGCGCTGCGGCACGCCGTGGCCGCGGGCGCCGAGCAGGAGGCGCTCGCGCTGCTGCTGGGCATGTCCTGGTTCTGGATGCTGCGCGACTTCCGGGTCGAGGCGCGCGACTGGGCGGACCGGGTCTGCGCGCTCGGCGCGGACCCGTTCGGCCCCGGGGCGCCGGCCCCGGTGCCGGTCGAGCGGGACGTGCTGGACCACCCGCTGCCCTGGCCGGACCCGGTGCTGCAGGAGGCCCGGCGGCACGCCTGGATCCTGCACCTGATGACCCGGTTCGAGGGCGACCTGGCCGCGATCGCCGACCCGGCGCTGGTCGCCCGGGCCCCGCGGATCATCGAGGCCTACCACGCCGGCCTGCCGCAGAGCTACACGCACGTGCCGATGCTGCGGATGTTCGCCTGCTTCATGGCCGGCCGGACCGACGACATGCTGCTGATCCTGGACGACGCGGTGGCCGGCTGCCGCCGCCACGGTCGCGGGAGCGAGCTGGCCTGGGCGCTGCAGCTGCGCGCCAAGATCTCCAACGACCGGTTCGGCGGCTTGGAGCAGGCCCGCAAGGACGGCGCCGAGGCGCTGGAGATCTACTCCCGGCTCGGCGACAGCTGGGGGCTGACCGAGACGCTGGCCGCCCAGGCCGAGACGGCCGGCTTCGCCGGGGACAACCCCGCCGCGGCCGCCGCCTACCGCCGGGCGATCGAGCTGGCCGGCCGGCTCGGCGCGCCGCAGGAGGTGCCGATCCTCACCCTGCGCCTGGGCGAGGCGGTGATGGACGAGGACCTGGCGGAGGGGGAGCGGCTGATCCGGGAGGGTCTGGCGATGGCGGTCTCCGGCGCCCAGGCCAACGAGGGCGCCCGGATCTTCGGCCACTCGCTGCTGGCCGGGCTGTACTCCTACCGCGACGACCACCGCGCGGCGCTGGCCGAGGTGGCCGAGCTGAAGCGGGCCAGGGAGCACTTCGCGCTCAGCGCGCCCGGCCTGACCGACGCGCTGGTGGGCTCGGTCGAGTCGGCCGTGCTGGCCCGGGCGGGCCGGGTGGACGAGGGGATCGAGGTGCTGCGGGAGGGGCTGCGGCAGCTGGCCTCGGTGCCGGAGGCGGCCTCGGCCTTCACCGAGCACGTCACGCTGCTGATCCTGCCGGTGATGGCCGCCACCCTGCTGGCCAAGGCCGAGCAGGACGACGACCGGCGGCTGATGCGCTGGTCCGGACTGCTGGTCGGGCTGCACGCCGGCCGGACCGGGATCCAGGGCAGCTTCCTGGAGTCGGCGGCCCGCCGCAGCCGGGAGGCGACGATGCTGCGGATGTGCTCCCCCGAGGAGGCCGAGCAGCTGTACGCGGAGGGCCGCGACCTGCCGTGGTCCGGGGTCGCGGCCCTGCTGGGCACCATGCTCGCGGAGCTCTGAGGCGGCCTCAGGTCGCCTTGCGGAAGCGGCTGACCGCGAGCGGCGCGGTGACCGCGGTGATCGCCACCGACCAGACCAGCACCATGGTGACCGAGTGGGTCAGGGGCCCGCCGTTGATCAGGTTGCGGCAGGCGTCGGCCAGGTTGGAGAGCGGGTTGTACTTGGTGAACGCCTGCAGCCAGCCGGGCATGGTGGCGGTCGGCGCGAAGATCGAGCTGCCGAACTGCAGCGGCATCAGCACCAGCATGCCCAGCCCCTGGACCGCCTGGGCGCTCTTGAGCACCAGCCCGAGCAGCATCGAGACCCAGACCAGCGCCATGCCGAACAGCAGCGACAGGCCGACGGCGGCCAGCACGCCGAGCGGACCGGTCTTGAAGTCCATGCCCAGCAGCAGCGCGAAGCCGACCAGCACCGTGTAGGAGACCAGGCCGCGGCAGGCCTCGGCCAGCATCTTGCCGATCAGCACCGAGGAGCGGCCGATCGGCAGGGTGCGGAACCGGTCCATCACCCCGGTCTGCAGGTCGGTGTTGAGCCCGGTGCCGACCGCCATCGCCAGGTTCATCCCGGTGGTGCCGAGCAGGCCGGGGATCAGCCACTGCTTGTAGGCCTGCTGGCTGCCGGAGACGGCGCCGCCGAAGACGTAGACGAAGAGCAGCGTGAAGATGATCGGCATCAGGACGGCGTCGAACATCGATTCCGGATCGGCCTTGATCCGCATGATGTTGCGCCGGGTCAGCGCGCCGATGTGGCGCAGGTGGTCGCGCAGCCGGGTCGGGGTGTCGGCGGCGGCCGACACCGGGGCGGGCGCGGCGGTCAGGGTGGCGGTGGTCATCGCGCGGTCTCCTCGGTGCTGGCGGACTGCTGGCCGGTGAGGGCGAGGAAGACCTCGTCCAGGCTGGGCACGGCGGTGTCGATGGCGGCCACCGCGAAGCCGCGGGTGCCGAGCACGCCGATCACGGCGGTCAGCTGCGCCTCGTCGGTGAGCGGGACGGCCAGCTGGCCGTCCGGGTCGGCGTACCCGCCGGGGAGCCCGCTCTCGGCCAGGGCCCGGACCATCGCGGGCAGTTCGGCCGGGTCGCCGGGGCGCACCCGCAGCGTCCGGCCGCCCACCTGGGCCTTCAGGTCGGCCACCGTGCCGTTGGCGATCACCCGGCCGCGGTCGATCACGGTCAGGTCGGAGGCCAACTGCTCGGCCTCCTCCATGTACTGGGTGGTGAGCAGCACGGTGGCGCCCTCGGCGACCATCCGCTGCACCTCGGCCCAGACCTCGTTGCGGGTGCGCGGGTCCAGGCCGGTGGTGGGCTCGTCCAGGTAGAGCACCCGGGGTCGGCCGATCATGCTCGCGGCCAGGTCGAGCCGGCGGCGCATGCCGCCGGAGTAGGTCTTGGCCGGGCGGCCGGCCGCCTCGGTGAGCGAGAAGCGCTCCAGCAGCTCGGCGGCGCGGGCCTTGGCCTGCTTGGCGGACAGGTCCAGCAGCCGGCCGATCAGGTAGAGGTTCTCGGCGCCGGAGAGCAGCTCGTCGACCGAGGCGTACTGGCCGGTCAGGCCGATGGTGCGGCGCAGCTGCTTGGGCTGGCGCAGCACGTCGTAGCCGCCGACGACGGCGGTGCCGGCGTCCGGCGTGATCAGGGTGGAGAGGATCCGGATCAGGGTGGTCTTGCCGGCCCCGTTCGGGCCGAGCACACCGAGCACGGTGCCCTGGCGGACCGTCAGGTCCACCCCGTCCAGGGCCCGGGTCTCGCCGAAGTGCTTGACGATGCCGCGGGCCTCCACGGCGTTCACCCGGTCGGTCGGGGCGGCACCCGGCTGCCCCGCGCGCTGCGGGGCGATGGCGGTCTGTGTGGTCATGCGTCCACTGTGTCGGCCGCCACCGTCACCGCGCCGACAGTGGACCGGCGGCGCCACCGGTCCACTGTCACGCGGCTGTCAGCCCGCTGTCACGGGCCTACTTGAAGGTGTGCTCCGGCGCCGGGAAGGTGCCGCCGCGCACCTCGTCGGCGTACTCGCGGGCGGCCCGGCCGAGCACCGAGCGCAGGTCGGCGTACTGCTTGACGAACTTGGGCACCCGGCCCGCGGTCATCCCGGCCATGTCGGTCCAGACCAGGACCTGGGCGTCGCAGCCCACCCCGGCGCCGATGCCGACGGTCGGGATCGCCAGGCTCTCGGTGACGTGCCCGGCCAGCTCGGCCGGCACCGCCTCCAGCACCACCGCGAAGGCGCCGGCCTGCTGCACCGCCTTGGCGTCGCGCTGCAGCTTGTGCGCCGCCTCGTCGCCGCGGCCCTGCACCGGGTAGCCGCCCAGCGCGTGCACCGACTGCGGGGTGAGGCCGATGTGCGCCATCACCGGGACGCCGGCCTCGACCAGCAGCTCGATGGTGCGCGCGCTGCGCTCGCCGCCCTCCAGCTTCACCGCCTGCACCCCGGCCTCCTTCATCAGCCGGGCGGCGTTGCGCAGGGCCTGCGCGGGGGACTCCTGGTAGGAGCCGAACGGCATGTCGCCGATCACCAGGGCGCGCTCGGTGCCGCGCACCACGGCGGCCGAGAGCATCACCATCTCGTCCATGGTGACCGGGACGGTGGTGGTGTAGCCGAGGTGGCAGTTGCCGGCCGAGTCGCCGACCAGCAGGACCGGGATGCCGGCCTCGTCGAAGACGTTGGCGGTCAGGGCGTCGTAGGCGGTGAGCATCGCCCACCGCTCCCCGCGCTGCTTGGCGGCGGCCAGGTCGCGGACGGTCACCCGGCGGTTGGTGACCCCGCCGTACAGGGAGTGCCCCTCGGCCGGCTTGACGGCCGTGGGGGCAGGCGAAGACTGAGAAGCGTTCATCGAACAGGCTCCTGATGGGTTGTGGTCTCGTGGCGCCGTGCGGCGTCCCCGGATCTGCGTCCATGCTTGCACGGCCCGCCGCCCGCGCAAAGATGCGGGGCACCGCCGCGCGCGGGGAGCCGCCGACCTGTGACAGTCCGGGGCTTTGCCGAGAGTTTGCGATACGGGTACGTCTCGTATCGAAAAACGGAGTAGAGTCTGCACCGGGGGATTTCGAGACGCTGGCGTCTCGGAGCAGCTCCCGTCAGCCCGCAGCACCTCTCCGTACGGACGGGAACAGACGCATGACCACCGCGACACCCGGCAGCGCACCGCGCGTGCCGGAAGCAATCCACCGCCGCCGCTGGGTGATCCTCGGCACGCTGATCCTGGCGCTGCTGGTGGTCGTCCTGGACAACTCGATCCTCAACGTCGCGATGAAGACCATCGCGACCCCGGCCCCGGTCGGCCTGGGCGCCACCCAGAGCGACCTCGAATGGGCGATCAACTCCTACACCCTGGTCTTCGCCGGACTGCTGTTCACCTCGGGCCTGCTGGGCGACCGGTTCGGCCGCAAGAAGGCCCTGCTGGTCGGCATGCTGGTGTTCGGGCTGGGCTCGCTGCTCTCCGCCCTGGCCACCAGCCCCGGCCAGCTGATCGGCTACCGGGCCGTGATGGGCCTGGGCGGCGCGTTCGTGATGCCGGCCACGCTGGCGATCATCATGAACGTCTTCGAGCGCAAGGAGCAGCCCAAGGCGATCGGCATCTGGGCCGGCGCGGTGGGCCTGGCGATCGCGATCGGCCCGATCACCGGCGGCCTGCTGATCGAGCACTTCTGGTGGGGCTCGGTCTTCCTGATCAACGTGCCGATCGTGGCCGTGGCCCTGGTCGCGATGTTCCTGCTGGTCCCGGACTCCAGGGACCCCAACCCCGGCAGGCTGGACCCGGTCGGCGTGCTGCTGTCGATCGTCGGCCTGGTGGCGCTGATCTACGGCATCATCAAGGGCGGCGAGCTCGCCGACTTCACCGAGGCCCAGGCCTGGGTGCCGGTGCTCGTCGGCCTGGTCGCGCTCACCGTCTTCGTGCTCTACGAGCGGCGGGTCAGCCACCCGGCGCTGGACGTCAGCTGGTTCCGCAACCGGACCTTCTCCGCCTCGGTCGCGGTGATCGGCGTGGTCTTCTTCGCGCTGATGGGCGTCTCGTTCTTCGGCGTCTTCTACACCCAGGGCGTGCGCGGCTACTCCGCGCTGGCCTCGGGCGCGCTGATGCTGCCGCTGGCGGTGGCCCAGATGGCCTTCGCGCCGCGGGCCCGGCTGGTGGTCGACAAGCTCGGGGTGCGGGCGACCTGTGCCGGCGGCATGCTGCTGATCGCGCTCGCCTTCGGCGGCTACCTGCTGCTCGGCCAGACCACCCCGATCTGGGTGCTGGAGGTGATCGGCTTCGTCATGGGTGCCGGCATGGCGCACGTGATGCCGCCGGTGACCGTGGCGATCATGGGTTCGCTGCCGCGCGAGAAGGCCGGCGCCGGCTCGGCGATCAACAACACCTTCCGCCAGGTCGGCGGCTCGCTCGGGGTCGCGGTGCTCGGCGCGGTGCTCTCCACCGTCTACCGGGACGGCATCTCCGACAAGCTCGCCACGCTGCCCGCCGGGGTGCGGGACAAGGCCGGCGAGTCGCTGGAGGCCACCCTGGGCGTGGCCCAGCAGGCCGGCCCGCGCGGCCAGGCGCTGGTGCAGCCCGCGTACGACTCCTTCATCCACGCGATGCACGTGGTCGCCGGGCTGTCCGCGGTGATCACCGTGGCGGGCGTGCTGCTGGCCTGGTTCTGCCTGCCCGGCAAGGTCGCGGCCCCGGCCGCGGCGCCCGCCGCCGCACCGGCCGACGCGGTCGAGCCGGTCCCCTCGACCAAGGCCTGACCGCGGCGAAGGAGAATGGGTCCATGGCAGCCGAGCAGACTCCGACCCTGAGCCCCGCCGGGACGCCGCTGTGCGCGGCCGCCCCGCCGGGGGGGCCCCGCTACGACGCCGCCGAGAAGGCCCACTGCGACTCGGAGGAGCGGCACGAGACCCACGTCGGCGGAGTCGAGGACCTGACGATCGAGGGCATCGCCCAGGCGGCCGGGGTCGGCAAGGCCACCATCTACCGGCGCTGGCCCAACAAGGAGGCGCTGCTGGTCGACGTGATCGCCCGGCTGGAGGAGCCGCAGCCGCAGCTGCCCGGCACAAGCGCGCGCGACGACGTGATCCAGATCATCGACTACATGCGCCGGCGCGGGCTGGCCAAACGCTCCCGCTGGGTGCTCAAGGTGGCGCTGGAGCAGCTGCACCAGCTGCCCGCGCTCAAGGAGGTCTACTACGACCGGGTGATCCACGAGCGGCGCCGGCAGCTGTGGGAGGTGGTCCGGCGCGGGATGGCCAGCGGCGAGTTCCGCTCGGACGTCGACCCGGTGCTCTTCTCCGAGATGCTGGTCGGCCCGATGCTGCTGCGCTCGGTGATCTACGACGACTCCCCGCTGGACGATCCCGAGCTGCCCGCCCGGATCGTCGACACCCTGCTGGACGGGCTGCGCGGCCCGGGCGCCGCGGCGGTCGGACCGCGCGACGGCTGAGCCGCGCGACGGCCGTGCTGCACGACGGCCGTACCGGTCGACCGCTGTGCTGCTCGACCGCTGTGCCGGTCGTTTGCTGTGCCGGTCGCTTGCTGCGCCGCTCGTTTGCTGCGCCGTGCAACCTTCCGGTGTCCCGCGTGCGTCTGTCCCGACATAGGCTGAGCGGACAATCCCACCAAGTCGGGCCAAAAGGCCGGGCCGGGGCAGTCCGCCGGTGGTGACCGTGACCGCGAGCAGCAGGGGGACCCCCGAATGACGCAGGCCGACGAGGCAACGGCGCCGGCCGGTGCCGTGCCGCCCCCGGCCGGCGAGCCGGCCGGACCGGGACGCTGGACCTGGGGCCGGGACCGCCGGGGCAGCACCACCTGGCGGCGCGGCCTGGTGCTCGCGGCCTCGGCCCTGCTGCTGGCCCTGCTGCTCGGCTGCCACCGCACGCTGCCCAACTCCTTCGGCAACTTCGGCAGCCTGCTGGAGACCTTCCTGCCCTGGCTGGGCCTGGGCGTGCCGGTGCTGCTGGTACCGGCGCTGCTGCGCCGCTCGGCCACCGCGCTGGTCGCGCTGCTGGTGCCGACCGTCCTCTGGTCCGCGCTCTTCGGCGGCCTGCTCACCGACAAGGGCGGCGGCCGGGGCGACTTCACCGTGCTCAACCACAACGTGGCCGCCGACAACTCCGACGTGCCCGGCACGGTGCGGCTGCTGAACGGCTCCGGGGCCCAACTGGTCGCGCTGGAGGAGGTGACCGCCGCCACCCTGCCGGCCTACACCGCGGGGCTGGCCGCCAAGTACCCGTACCACGTGGTGGAGGGCACGGTCGGCCTGTGGTCGGCGTACCCGATCGGCGACACCCGGGTGGTGGACATCAAGATCGGCTGGACCCGGGCCTTCCGCACCCGGGTGGCCACCCCGCAGGGCCCGCTGGCGGTCTACGTCGCCCACCTGCCCTCGGTCCGGGTCCAGTTCGACGACGGCTTCACCGCCGGGCGGCGGGACGCCAGCGCGGCGGCCCTGGGCGAGGCGATCGCCGCCGAGCCGCTGCCGCAGGTGCTGCTGCTCGGCGACCTGAACGGCACCATGAACGACCGCAGCCTGGCCCCGGTCACCGCCCAGCTGCGCTCGGCCCAGGGCTCGGCCGGTTCGGGCTTCGGCTTCTCCTGGCCGGCCGGCCTGCCGATGGCGCGGATCGACCAGATCATGAGCCGGGGGATGAAGCCCACCGACTCCTGGGTGCTGCCGGCCGACGGCAGCGACCACCGCGCGATCGCCGCCGCCTACCAGTACCACCGCTGACAGTCCGGCACCCGACGGCCCATCACC
>NZ_JBHYKG010000136.1:0-21859 GCF_042741245.1 Kitasatospora sp. NPDC058965 | reverse complement strand
CAGAAGCCGGACCGGGCGGCTCAGGTTGTCCGGCGGCGGCATCGCGGGTACCGCCTCCGGCAGGTGGCGCACGCTCAGGAACTCCCACTCGCGCGGGGCGAGGCCGTACAGCTCGGCCAGCCGGGCCCGCACCGCGCTCTCCAGCCCGGCCGGTCCGCCCGCCCCGAAGGCGCGCCGCCCCAGCACCGTGGTGGCGACCAGACTGCGGCCGGCCGGGGCGTAGGAGGGGTGCACCTGACTGAGCACCACGGAGTGCGAGACCGGGGCCGGGCCCGAACCGCGGTCGGCGTCCAGCAGCAGCACGCCCTCCGCGAGCGGCGGCTGCGCCGTGGTGTGGAAGTACGTGGTGACCGGGTGGAACTCCGGCAGCCGCAGCCCGGGCAGCAGCTCGGCGGCTGCGCGGGCGTCGGTGGCCAGCACCACCGCGCGGGCGCCGACCGGACCGTGCGCGGCGGTCCGCACCCCGTCGGTGCCGACCGAGGTGACCCGCACGCCGGTGCACACGGTCCCCGGCGGCAGCGCGGCGGCGAGCTGGGCCGGCACGGCCGCACTGCCCTGCGCGGGCAGCGCCAGCCGGCCGCGGGCGTAGCCGCGCAGCACCAGGTCGGCGACCCGGCTGCTGGTGGTCAGCGCGGGATCGCTGAGCAGTGCGCCGAGCAGCGGGCGCAGGAAGCCGTCCACCACCCGGGGCGGCAGGCCGCGCTCGGCCAGCGCCCGGGCCGTGGTGGTCTCCTGACGGGCCAGCAGCCGGGGCACCGGCGTGGTGGCCAGCCGGTTCAGGGTGGCGCCGAGCCGGGCCTTCTCCAGCGGGGTGCCGAAGGCCGACCGGGTGGTGGCTTGCCGGGTCGGCGGCCGCACCGGATCGCCGACCCGGTACCGGCGGCCGCCGCTGTGCACCAGCACCCCGGGGGTGAGCGGGCACAGCTGCAGCTCGTCCAGGTCGAGGCGGCGGGCCAGCTCCGGGAAGCCGGTGTTGAGCAGTTGGCCGCCGTGGTCCAGCCGGTATCCGTCCAGCTGGTGGCCGGCCAGTCGACCGCCGATCCGCTCGGCGGCCTCCAGCACCCGGACCTCCAGTCCGGCGGCGGTCAGCGAGCGGGCGGCGGTCAGGCCGGCCAGCCCCGCGCCCACCACGACCACGTCGGGGTCGTCGGTGCGGCTGCGGCGGGTGATGTCGTGTGGGGTCACGGGCGAGCTCCCTCCCTGGTCCCGGAGCTCCGGCCGGCGGACGGCTGCGGGCGTGCCGGGACGGTCCGAGGGGGTGATGCCCCGTCAGAACCTTGATCAGGCAGGGGTGTCGGCACGGATCGCAGGGGGCGCCCCGCGCTGGTGGCACGCCGGGGGGCACACCGCAGGGGCGTGCGCCCTGCCGTGCGCCCCTAGCGCCCGCCCGGGTGCGCCGGTGTGCCTCGGCTCACTCGTCGAGCGCCGCGCGGAGCGCCTGCTCCACCTCCGGGTGCCGGAAGCCGAACCCGGCCGCCAGCAGCTTGGCCGGCAGCACCCGGTGACTGCCCACCACCTCGACCGCCATCTCGCCGAGCGCCAGCCGCAGCGCGAACTCCGGGACCGGGAACGGGGTCGGCCGGCCCAGCACCCGGCCCAGCGCCGCGGTCAGCTCGGCGTTGGTCACCGGGTTCGGCGCCGTCAGGTTCACCGGGCCGCGGACCTGGTCGGCCTCCAGCAGGAAGCGCAGCGCGGCCACCTCGTCGGCCGTCGAGACGAAGCTCCAGTACTGCTCGCCCGAGCCGAGCCGACCGCCCAGTCCCAGCTTGAACAGCGGGAAGAGCCGCCCGCCGGCCCCGCCCCGGGAGCTCAGCACCAGCCCGGTGCGGGGGTGCACCACCCGGATGCCGGCCTCCTCGGCCGGGCGGGCCGCCGCCTCCCAGTCCACGCAGACCCCGGCCAGGAAGTCCGACCCGGCCGGCGCCGACTCGTCGATCACCCGGTCCCCGGTCTGCCCGTAGAAGCCCACCGCGGAGGCGCTGAGCAGCACGGCCGGCGGCTTCTCCAGCTCCGCCAGCGCGGTGGCCAGGGTGCGGGTGGAGAGCACCCGGCTGTCCCGGATCTCCCGCTTGTACGCGTCGTTCCAGCGGCGCTCGGCCACCCCGGCCCCCGCCAGGTGCACCACCGCGTCGACCCCGGCCAGCCCGGCGCGGTCCACCTCGCCGCGGGCCGGGTTCCAGCCGATCGCGGTGGAGCCGTCGGGGTGCGGGCCGAGCGCGGAGCGGTGCCGGACCAGGCGCACCACGTGGTGGCCGTCGGTCAGCAGCGAGCGGACGAGGGCGGAGCCGATCAGGCCGGTGGAGCCGGTGACTGCGATGCGCATGGACCCATCCTGACAGTTCGTCGGCTCCGGACCGCGCGTCGGGGCCGGGCCGTCCGCCCGACCTGTCAGCGCCCGGGGCCGGACCGATACGGTGGTGCCGTGAGCAACTCGACTCCTCCCGGCTGGTACCCGGACCCCCACGTGTCGGGGTACGAGCGCTTCTGGGACGGGCGCGCCTGGACGCAGCGGCGCCGGCCACTGGTGCCGGCCCACCCGGAACCGAGCCCGGTCTCCGACGCCTCGCCGGCGTACGGGCACCCGGCGGTGCCGGAGCCGGCGGGGTACGGGTTCCCGCAGGCGCCGTACCAGGTGCCGCCCCCGCCGGTGGGTGCGGTGGGTCCCGTGGGTCCGGTCGGTCCGGTGGGTCCCGTGGGTCCCGTGGGTCCGGTCGGTCCGGTGGGTCTGGTGGGTCCGGTCGCGGTGCCGGGCGCGGTGCCCGGGGCGCCGCCGGCCCCGGCGCCCCGGCGCACCGGGCTGGTCTTCGGCGTGCTGGCGGGCTCGCTGGCGCTGGTCATGGTGACGGCCGCGGTCTGCGTGGTCGCGTTGAAGGGCAGCGGCCGGCCGGCCGTCGGTGCCGCCGTGCCGCCGCTGCAGGACCACCCGGCGCCGTCGGCCCCCGCCGACCCCGGCAGCCCGGCGCCCGCGACGCCCGGGCCCACGCCGCCCGCGGCGGGCGGCTCGGCGGCGCCGGTGGCCCCCGACGGCACCTCGGTGCTCGACCTGGCGCACGGCTGGAGCGTCCCGCTGCCGGCGGGCTGGACCTCCGAGAAGCACGACGCGGCCACCTCGGTGCTGCTGGTCACCGGCCCCTACGACTGCGCCACCCCCGGCGGCTGCGTGCGCGGCAACTTCTCCATCGACACCGACCCCACCCCCGGCAGCGATCCGCAGCAGGTCGCCCGGCAGGCCGTCGCCGCCTACGCGCCGCAGCTGTTCGGCCCGCTCGCCGACCACCAGGAGCTGGCCGCCGGCCCGCTCACCGCGGCGGGGCGCACCGGCTACGAGGTCCGCTGGCACGTCACCCCCCAGCGGAGCGGCGCCCAGGGCTACGTGCTGCTGGTGGCGCTGCCCGGTCCGGGCGGCTGCAACCTGCTGGTCGGCTCGGTGGACGACGACCCGCAGGCGCCCAAGCCCGAGGTGCTGGACCAGCTGGTCGGCGGCGTGCAGGTCGCGGTGCCGGCCAACGCGGCCTGATGGTCCGTCAGTCCCCGAACATCTCCCAGAGCTTGGGGAACCGCTCGGCCATCCCGCCCGGGTCGTCGAAGTCGAAGGGCCGGCCCTCGGGCTGGCGCGGCTGACTGGTCCCCAGGTCCGGCAGCGGCAGTCCGGTGAGCTGCTCGTGCGCCTCGTCGGCGGCGTAGCCGAACTCCTCGGCGTCGCCGTCCTCCTCCTCGTCGAAGTCGGGCACCAGCTCGGCCAGGTCGTCCGGCTGGTGCACGGCGCCCTCGAACACCTCGCGCCCCTGCGCGATCAGCCAGCAGCGGAAGTAGTCGAAGGTGTCCTCCGACGCCCCGCCGAGCATCAGGTGCGCCGCCGCCCACAGCTCCCTGGTGTACGCCCGCTGGAACCGCGCCTCGAACAGTCGCGCGAAGTCGATCACCTCATCCGGCGTCAACTGCACCAGCCGCTCCACCAGCAGGTCGGCCTGGTCCTCCGGATCGCCCTCGGCGGCGTCCCGGGTGTCGTCGATGATCTGCCAGAAGTCGGTCTCGTACATCACCGCACCAGCATCGCTGGTCGGGTACTCGAACGCATGCCTACGCGCCGTGCGGCAACGCGGTGCGCTCGCTGGGATGGGTGAAGGTGGTCGGAACCGGGGAGGGGATTGATACTCGGGGTAGTACGTTCTGGAGCATGGGAGCAGAGCTCATGGAGAAGGCCGTCGGGGCGGGGTCCGCGGAGGAGCCGGAGGACGTCCGGCCCACCGTCGCAACCCCTGTCGGGCACGCCGTCAAGGTCAGTGTCTCCATGCCGGACGACCTGGTCGACGACATCCGGGCACGGGTCGGCAAGCGCGAGTTCAGCCGCTTCGTCGCGGAGGCCGCAGCGCATCAGATTGCCATGATCAAGCTCGGCGAGATCGTGGAGGCCCACGAGGCCGAGCACGGGCAGATCCCGGACGAACTGATGCGAGAGGCGGAGGACAGGTGGCACGAAGCGTTCGGTCAGTAGGTACGCCCAGTACCTGGGTGCTGGACAGCGAGGCATTGTCCCGCCTGCTGACGAAGCAACCGCCGGCGCTCGCAGACCTGGCGCTCGCCACCAAGAAGGGAACGGCGGTCGTCGTCAGTGCGATGACGGTGCCCGAGGCGTACCACGACCGAGTGTCCCGAGCCTGGCTGTCCTACGTGCTGTCCAGGGTGGACATCCAGCCCGTGACCGAGCAGATCGCGCTTCGAGCGACCGAGCTGCTCCGGATGCACGGCCTGCACGGTCACAAGTACGCGATCGACGCGGTGGTCGCCGCGACAGCGATGTCGAGGCCGGGCGCGGTCGCGGTCCTGACCAGCGATACCGACGACCTCCTGCGCTTGTGCGCGGACGAGCCACGGGTCAGGGTCGTCCACGTCTGACGGATCCGCGCACGACCGAGCCCCCGGTCCGCCGCAGCGGACCGGGGGCTCGTCAGTCGCCCGGGGGCAGCCTTACAGGCCGAGCTCGACCTCGAACTCGCCGGCCTCCAGGATCTCCTTGACCGCGACCAGGTAGCGGGCGGCGTCGGCGCCGTCCACCAGGCGGTGGTCGTAGGAGAGGGAGAGGTAGGTCATGTCGCGGATGCCGATGGCGGTGCCGCCGTCGGCCTCGATGACCACCGGGCGCTTCACGGTCGCGCCGATGCCCAGGATGGCGACCTGGTTCGGCGGGACGATGACGGTGTCGAACAGGGCGCCGCGCGAACCGGTGTTGCTGATGGTGAAGGTCGCGCCGGACAGCTCGTCCGGGGTGATCTTGTTGGTGCGGACCTTGTCGGCCAGCTCGGCGGTCTTCTTCGAGATGCCGGCGATGTTGAGGTCGCCCGCACCCTTGATGACCGGGGTCATCAGACCCTTCTCCGAGTCCACCGCGATCCCGATGTTCTCGGAGTCGAAGTAGGTGATGGTGCCCTCGGCCTCGTTGATCCGGGCGTTGATCACCGGGTGGCTTTTCAGCGCCTGGGCGGCGGCCTTGACGAAGAACGGCATCGGGGACAGCTTCACGCCCTCGCGGGCGAGGAAGGAGTCCTTGGCCTTGCCGCGCAGCGACATGATCTTGGTGACGTCCACCTCGACCACGCTGGTCAGCTGGGCCTGCTCGTGCAGGGCCTTCAGCATGTTGTCGCCGATGACCTTGCGCATCCGGGTCATCTTGACCGTCTGGCCGCGCAGCGGGGACGGCGCGGCGGCGGCCTTCGGCGCGGCCGGGGCGGCGGCGACCGGAGCCGGGGCGGCAGCGGCGGCCTTGGCGGCCTCGGCAGCGGCGAGCACGTCCTGCTTGCGGATCCGACCGCCGACGCCCGAGCCGGTGATCGCGGAGAGCGCGATGCCCTGCTCGGCGGCGAGCTTGCGGACCAGCGGGGTCACGTAGGCGTCACCCGAGTCGGCGACCGGGGCCGGGGCGGCGGCGACGGGGGCCGGGGCGGCCGGGGCGGCGACGGGAGCCGGAGCGGCGGCGACCGCACCCGCGGCACCGATCAGCGCGAGCTGGGCGCCGACCTCGGCGGTCTCGTCCTCGCCGACCAGGATCTTGACCAGGGTGCCGGCCACCGGCGACGGGATCTCGGTGTCGACCTTGTCGGTCGAGACCTCGAGCAGCGGCTCGTCGACCTCGACGGTGTCGCCCTCGGCCTTGAGCCAGCGGGTGACGGTGCCCTCGGTGACCGACTCGCCGAGCGCCGGGAGCAGCACCGGGGTGGCCTCGCCGGCCGGGGCGGCCGGAGCGGCGACCGGCGCCGGAGCGGCGGCCGGGGCCTCGGCAACGGGGGCCGGCGCGGCGGCGACCGGGGCCGGCGCGGCCTCGGCGGCCGGGGCGGCGGCGGCGACCGGGGCACCGGAGCCGTCGTCGATGATGGCCAGCTCGGCGCCGACCTCGACGGTCTCGTCCTCGGCGACCTTGATCGCGGCGAGGATGCCGGAGACCGGCGCGGGGATCTCGGTGTCGACCTTGTCGGTCGACACCTCGAGCAGCGGCTCGTCGGCCTCCACTCGCTCACCCTCGGCCTTCAGCCAGCGGGTGACAGTACCTTCGGACACGCTCTCGCCCAGCGCGGGCAGCGTTACTGAGACCGCCATGGTTCCAGCGACTCCATTTCAAGTCTTGCGTACAGGGACAGTTGGTGAGGGTGGGGCGAGCGCGATCAGTCGTGCGCGTGCAGCGGCTTGCCGGCCAGCGCCAGGTGCGCCTCGCCGAGGGCCTCGGACTGCGTCGGGTGCGCGTGGATGAGCTGCGCGACCTCGGCGGGCAGCGCCTCCCAGTTGTAGATGAGCTGGGCCTCGCCGACCTGCTCACCCATGCGGGCGCCGACCATGTGGACACCCACCACAGCACCGTCCTTGACCTGGACGAGCTTGATCTCGCCGGCGGTCTTGAGGATCTTGCTCTTGCCGTTGCCGGCCAGGTTGTACTTGAGGGTGACGACCTTCTCCTTGCCGTACAGCTCGACCGCCTTGGCCTCGCTGATGCCCACCGAGGCGACCTCGGGGTTGGAGTAGGTGACCCGCGGCACGCCGTCGTAGTCGATCGGCACGGCCTTCAGGCCGGCCAGCCGCTCGGCGACCAGGATGCCCTCGGCGAAGCCGACGTGGGCCAGCTGCAGGGTCGGGGCCAGGTCGCCGACCGCGGAGATCGTGGGCACGTTGGTGCGCATGTACTCGTCGACCAGGACGTAGCCGCGGTCCATGGCGACCCCGACCTCCTCGTAGCCCAGGCCCTGCGAGACCGGGCCGCGGCCGATCGCGACCAGCAGCAGGTCGGCGTCGATCTGCTTGCCGTTCTCGGTGGAGACCCGGACCCCGGTCTCGGTGTACTCGACACCCGAGAAGCGGGCCTTGAGCTCGAACTTGATGCCCCGCTTGCGGAAGGCGCGCTCCAGCAGCTTGGAGGAGTTCTCGTCCTCCAGCGGAACCAGGTGCGGCAGCGCCTCGACGATGGTGACGTCGACGCCGAAGGACTTCCAGACGGAGGCGAACTCGACGCCGATCACGCCGCCGCCGAGGATCACGGCGGACTGCGGGATGCGGTCGAGCTTGAGGGCGTGGTCGGAGGAGATGACCCGGTCGCCGTCGATGGTCAGGCCGGGCAGCGACTTCGGCACCGAGCCGGTGGCGAGCACGATGTGGCGGCCCTCGATGCGCTGGCCGTTGACGTCCACCGAGGTGGCCGAGGAGAGCCGGCCCTCGCCCTGGACGAAGGTGACCTTGCGCGAGGCGACCAGGCCCTGCAGGCCCTTGTACAGGCCGGAGATCACGTCGTCCTTGTACTTGTGGACGCCGTTGATGTCGATGCCCTGGAAGGTCGCCAGCACGCCGAACTCGCCGGCTTCCCGGGTCTCGTCCGCGATCTCGGCCGCGTGCAGCAGCGCCTTGGTCGGGATGCAGCCGCGGTGCAGGCAGGTGCCGCCCAGCTCGCCCTTCTCGATCAGGGCCACGCTCAGGCCCAGCTGAGCGGCGCGGAGCGCCGCGGCGTAGCCGCCGCTTCCGCCTCCGAGGATGACTACGTCGAAAACGGTGCTGGCGTCGTTCGCCACGTCACGTCCTCCATGCAATGGGTGTGGATCGTCCGGGCCGGTGCTGGGTCCGGTGTGCCCCGATGCCCTCGTGAGGCGCCCAGTCGTGCCGGAAATACATCTTCGCACTTGTTCACGGCGCCTGAAGGCCGGGTCCACCCTGTGGGGGGTCGAGCGGGTCGCGGGTGGGGCTCCGGTGACCCTCCAGGAGGCATGTCTGTGCAGGTCAGGGGCGGTGGCACCGGGTGCCGTGAGCACTCTTGCCCGATCCTGGCCGTCGCTGATTCCACGTCGTGGAACAAAGTTTCGCCGGAGGCGAACATGCAGGTGAACGGCGTGCGCCGCTACCGATGGGTAACCCCGGGGAAAAGTCAACTGCGGTCGAACGCCGACAGGGCCCGGTGCCGAAGCACCGGGCCCTGTTCGGATCGCACGGGGTCAGCCCTGCGCGGTCTCCGTCGCGTACTGCACCAGGGTGCGCACGGCGCTGCCGGTGCCGCCCTTGGGGGTGTAGCCGTACGGCGCGCCCTCGTGGAACGCCGGACCGGCGATGTCCAGGTGGGCCCAGTCGATGCCCTCCTTGACGAACTCCTTCAGGAACAGGCCGGCCACCAGGCCGCCGCCCATCCGCTCGCCCATGTTGGCCAGGTCGGCCACCGGCGAGTCCATGCCCTTGCGCAGCTCGGCCGGCAGCGGCATCGGCCAGGACTGCTCGCCGGCCCGGCCGGCCACCGCGTGCAGCTGCTCGCGGAACTCGTCGCTGCCCGCCATCACGCCGAAGGTGCGGGTGCCGAGCGCCAGCACCATGGCACCGGTCAGGGTGGCCACGTCGACGATCGCGTCCGGGTTCTCCTCGCCGGCCCGCACGATCGCGTCGGCCAGCACCAGGCGGCCCTCGGCGTCGGTGTTGAGCACCTCGACGGTCTTGCCGCCGTACATCCGCAGCACGTCGCCGGGGCGGGTGGCGGAGCCGGACGGCATGTTCTCGGCCAGCGCCAGCCAGCCGGTGACGTTGACCGCGAGGCCCAGCCGCTTGGCCGCGACCACCGAGGCGAACACGGCGGCGGCGCCGGACATGTCGCACTTCATGGTCTCGTTGTGGCCGGCCGGCTTGAGCGAGATGCCGCCCGAGTCGTAGGTGATGCCCTTGCCGATGAAGGCCAGCGAGGCCTTGGCCTTCGGGTGGGTGTAGGCGATCTTCACCAGCCGGGGCGGGTTGGCCGAGCCGATGCCGACGCCCAGGATGCCGCCGTAGCCGCCCTTGGCGAGCGCCTTCTCGTCCAGCACCTCGACCTTGAGGCCGTACTCCTTGCCGACGGCCTGCGCGATGGTCGCGAAGGACTTCGGGTTCAGGTCGTTCGGCGGGGTGTTGATCAGGTCGCGGGCGCGGTTCATCTCCTCGCCCAGCACGGTGGCGCGCTCCAGCGCGGCCTTCGCGTCCTTGCTGCCCTTGCGGGTGGTCAGCAGCGCCAGCTCGCCCACCGGCTCCTTGCCGCCCTCGGCGGTGCGGTAGGCGGTGAAGTCGTAGGCACCGAGCAGCGCGCCGAGCGCGACCGCCTCGACCTCCTCGGCGGTGTCGGCCGGCAGCGCCAGGCCGGCCTTCTTGGCGCCGGCCAGGATGCGGGCGGCGGTGCCGGCCGCACGGCGCAGCGCCTCGGCCGGGTAGCCCGCCTCGGCGGCGTCGCCCAGGCCGACCGCCAGCACGAAACCGGCCTTGGTGCCGGACGGGGCGGGCAGCTTGGTGGCCTCGCCCTCGGCACCGGTGGCACCCAGGGTGCTGAGCAGCTCGGCCAGCTTGCCGTCGAACGCCTCGGCCACCGCCTCGGCGCCGGAGGCCACCACCAGGCCCTTGGGGCCCTTCGCCACACCGATCACCAGGGCGTCCGCGCGCAGCGCGGCGGCGGAGGAGGTGCTCACAGACAATGCAGTCACGTAAATGCGTCCTGTTCTTTCGCGGTCCACGGCCGGATGTGCGGCATGGCTACAGCCCCAGCATGCTCCGCCGACACGGCGCAGGGCTACGGTGCTCCCCGCATGGTAGTCCGCATAGTGGGATGCCGCGTCCCCTGGGGGAGTGCGGGGAAACCACGAGCTGACGCTACGGGAGCCGGGGGTTGACTGTCAGCAGAACGAGCGCGGCGGTCTGGGCGGTTTCGACCAGGGCGCCCAGCACGTCGCCGGTGATCCCGCCGAACCGGCGCACGCAGCGGACCAGCAGGAGTACTGCGGCAAGTTGACCGAGGATCAGGGCCGGACCCGACCAGGGCTGAAGCAGCGTCAGCAGCACCGCGCAGGTCAGCGTGACCGCGGCGGCGGCGGTGGGGGAGACGGTGGCGGCGACCATCGCGCCCAGCCCGCCGGGCCGGGCGGGCGGCACCGGGCGCAGGCACCCCCACCCCAGGGCGCACCGCCCGGCCACCGCCGCGGTCAGCACCGCCAGCGCGCCCTGCCGGGCGGAGTGGCCGAACAGCGCGGCCAGGCAGGCGGTCTGGGCGAACAGCACGAGGACCAGGGTGAGCACGCCGAACGGGCCGATGTCGGACTGCTTCATGATGCGCAGCGCGTCCTCGGCGGGCTTGCCGCTGCCCAGCCCGTCGGCCACGTCGGCCAGGCCGTCCAGGTGCAGCCCGCGGGTCAGCGCGGCCAGCGCCGCGACGGCGGCCACCGCGCCGAGCAGCGGGGCGCCGCGCCAGGCGAAGAAGGCGCCGAGCGCGCCGGCCGCGGCGCCGAGCACCGCGCCGACCAGCGGTGCGGCCAGCATCGCCCGCCCGGCCGAGGGCCGGTCCCAGCGCGCCACCGGCACCCGCAGGACCGTCAGGGTGCCGAAGGCGAAGCGCAGTCCGTGCAGGCCCGGGCGTATCCGGGGGCTCAGAACTTGCCCAGCAGTTCGGCGGCCGAGGGCAGCGGTGCCGGGGTGCGCGGCGCGGCCGGGACGGCCGGCACGAACTCCGCCTCGGCCAGCGCGTCGGAGGCGGCCTGCAGCAGCGGCAGCGCGAGCAGCGCGCCGAGCCCCTCACCGGCGGTGACCTGCTGGTCGTGCAGCGGCGTCAGGGTCAGCCGGTCGTAGGCCTTGGCCAGCGCGGGCTCGCCGGTCAGCGAGCCGGCCCGCCACCACTCCGGCGCCCGGAACGAGATCCGCTGGGCCACCAGCGCGCAGGCGGCCGAGACCACGCCGTCCAGCACCACCGGCAGTCGGCGCACCGCGGCCTGCAGCAGGAAGCCGGTGATCGCGGCGAAGTCGGCGCCGCCCGCGGTGGCCAGCAGCGCCAGCTGGTCGCCGAGCACCGGGCGGGCCCGGCGCAGCGCGTCGCGGATCGCGGCGCACTTGACCATCCACACCTTGTCGTCGATGCCCGAGCCGCGCCCGCAGACCGCGGCCGCGTCGGTGCCGCAGAGCGCGCCGACCAGGACCGCGGCCACCGCGGTGGAGCCGACCCCGAGGTCGCCCAGCACCACCAGGTCGGTGCCGAGCTCGGCCTCCTCGTCGGCGATCGCCATGCCGATCAGGAAGGCCTGGGCGGCCTGCTCGGCGGTGACCGCGTCCTCGACGTCGATCCGGCCCGAGCCGCGCAGCACCCGGTGCTGCGTCACCTCGGCGGGGAACTCCGCCTCCGGGGCGTCGACCGCCAGGTCCACCACCCGCACCTCGGCACCGAACCGGCGGGCCAGCCGCGCCACCGGCGCGCTGCCGTCGAGCACCGCGTGCACCCGGCGGGCGGTGCCGCCCGCGGCGGGCCGCCGGGAGACGCCGAGCGAGGCGATGCCGTGGTCACCGGCGAAGAGCAGCACCTTGGGCGCGGCGAGCGGCCTGACCGGATCGGCGCCCTGCACCGAGGCGAGCCAGCTGCCGAGTTCCTGCAGCCGGCCCAGCCCGCCGTCCGGCTGGTCGAGGGCGGCCCAGTGCTCGTCGGCCGCCCGGCGGGCGGCGTCGTCGGGGCGCTCGACCAGCGAGGCGAAGACATCGAGATCCACGGTGGTGTCCATCGCCGGGAACCATACCAATCACGGCCCGGCCTGTCCGGGCCGCAGGCCCCCGACCGGCGCGCTGTTCCCCGGCCCGCCGTCCTTGACGGTCAGCGCCTGGCCGGCGACCACCAGCAGCACCCGGTCGGCCGCGTCGGCCACCGCCATGTTGAGCCGCCCCAGGGTGTCCCGGAACCGCCGCCCGGCCGGGGTGGCGGGCACCACGCCGAGGCCGACCTCGTTGCTGACCAGCACCACCTGACGGGTGGTCAGCCGCACCGCCTCGGCGAGCTCGGCGCACTGCTCCTCCACCGCCGCCCGCGCGGACCGGTGCCAGGCGTCCTCGTCCCAGGCGTCGGCCCGGTCCATCGTCCCGGTCAGCCACAGCCCGAGGCAGTCGACCAGCACCGGAGCCGGGTCCGCCGGGTCGGCCAGCACCCCGGTCAGCTCCAGGGTCTCGACGGTGCGCCAGCTCGCCGGCCGGCGCTCGCGGTGCAGCTCGACCCGCCGGGCCCAGTCGGCGTCCCCGTCCCGGGTGCCGCCGGTGGCCACGTAGAGGACGTCGGGGTGCGCCGCCAGCAGCTGCTCGGCCCGGGTGGACTTGCCGGACCGGGCCCCGCCGAGGATCAGGGTGCGTGCCATACGCTCCATCCTGTCCTACCAGGGTTGAGCGGCGGCACGGCGGGCAGCCTGCCAGCCGAGGAGAGGAGTTCGGATGGTCTGGACGTGGCGGTACGAGGCGGCCGACGGCACGGTGGTCACGCCGGCCGGCGGGGTGGAGGAGTTCCCCAGCCAGGGCGACGCCGAGTCGTGGATCGGCGAGGAGTACAAGCGGCTGCTGGAGGAGGGGGTGGACCGGGTGGTGCTGCTCGAGGACGAGCAGGAGATCTACCCGATGAGCCTTCAGGAAGGCTGAGCTACTTCGCGCCGACCAGGTGGATCAGGGCCGCCACCTGGCGGTACGGGTCCTCGCGGCCGGCCCGCTCCTCGGCCTCCAGCAGCTGGCCGAGCTGCCGGCCGTCCACCGGGGCCGCGTGGTCGGGCATGGCGTCGGTGAAGACCCGCACGCCGTACCAGTGCCGCAGCGGGACGGAGACCTCGCGCAGCGTGGTGGCCAGGTCGGCCAGCCGGTCGGCGCGGGCGGTCAGGCCCAGCCGGTTGGTGTAGTGGTCCGAGTCGAAGCCCTGCAGGGCCGCCCGCCAGTCGCCGGTCAGGCCGGCCCGCATGGCCATCGCGTCCCGGTTGCGGGCGAGCAGCGAGAGCAGCCCGCCGGGGGCGAGCATCCGGGCCAGCGAGGCGATCAGCGGGTCCGGGTCGGGCAGGTACATCAGCACGCCGTGGCAGAGCACCACGTCGAAGCTGCCGGGGCCGAACCAGCGGCCGCAGTGGTGCCCGTCGCCGCTCAGCAGGCGGACCCGCTCGCGGACCTCGGGGGGCTCGGCGGCCAGCACGGCCTGCGCGGCGCCCAGCGTGACCGGGTCCGAGTCCAGCCCGGTGACCCAGTGGCCGGCCCGGGCCAGCCGGACCGCCTGGGTGCCCTGGCCGCAGCCGATGTCCAGCACCCGCAGCGGGCTCCGGGTGGCCCGCTCGCCGAAGTGCGCGGCCAGCTGCTCGGTCAGTTGGCGGGTGACCATCTCCTGGCGGACCAGGTTGTGCAGCCCGCCCTGGCGCTCCAGCCAGGCCCCGGCCCCGCCGGCGAACGACCCGCTGCGGGCCGGCAGGCCCTGGTGCTGCCAGTCCTGGACCCAGCCGCGGTCGTGTCCGCCGGCGGCCTGGCCGGGCAGCGCGTACAGACCGGGCCCCGGCGCGGCGGGGGCCCAGTCGTACGGCAGCGGCTCCGCGGTCAGGGGTGCTCGCCCCGCTTCACCACGGGCTTGGGCAGCCGCATCCGGCGCAGCTGGATGGTCCGCATCAGCGCGTAGCCGACCGCGCCGCGGGTGTTCTCGTTCGGGAACCGGTTGGCCAGCGCACGGCGCAGGCCCAGGCCGAGCCGGACGAAGTCCAGCACCACCAGCACCAGGAAGAGCAGGAAGAGCAGGGTGGAGAGGATCTGCAGCGAGGTCACCTTGACGATGCTGAGCACCAGCACCACCACGGCGTACGGCAGGAAGAACTCGGCCACGGCCCAGCGGGAGTCCACGTAGTCGCGGGCGAACCGGCGCACGGCCCCCTTGTCGCGGGGCGGCAGCGCGCGCTCGTCGCCGTTGAGCAGCGCGGTGCGCTGCTTCTCGCGCTCGGTGCGCATCCGCTCGCGGGCCTGCTTGGCGGCCTCCTTGCGGTCCTTGGGCACCGTCACCCGGGTGCGGCGGTGGGCCTCGGCCTCGCTGCGCTTCGGGGTCGGGCGGCCCTTCTTGGCCTGCGGGTCACGGGTCTGGGGCACGTCGTCCTGCTCGGCCAGCGCGGTGGCGGAGGAGGCGGCTTCGTCTGAACGGCGTCGGAACACACGACAAGCGTACGGGGTGCGTCCGCAAAGCCGTCGAGCCCGTCGGTGCCGCACGTGCAGTAGGGCATCTCCCCGGCATCGGGCAGGGTCGGTGATCCTCCCTCGGGATGAGGCCACCGGGCCCGCAGCCGTAGCAGTCTTGTTGCAGGTAGGTGTACTGCGGCGAGGACCCCGCTGCACATACACTCGCAGTAGATAATTCGGTACGAGTTAGCAACCGCAGCCCGGAGAAGGGGGCACCCGAGGCCCATGAGCGACGGAATCATGAAGCGAATGGGGCTGATCTTCCGCTCCAAGGCGAACAAGGCCCTGGACCGGGCGGAGGACCCGCGCGAGACCCTCGACTACTCGTACCAGAAGCAGCTCGAACTGCTGCAGAAGGTGCGTAGGGGCGTGGCCGACGTCGCCACCTCGCGCAAGCGCCTGGAGCTCCAGCTGACCCAGCTCCAGCAGCAGTCCGCGAAGTACGAGGAGCAGGGCCGCAAGGCGCTCGCGCTCGGTCGCGAGGACCTGGCCCGGGAGGCGCTGACCCGCAAGTCGGCGATGCAGTCCCAGATCAACGACCTCCAGGTGCAGTACCAGCAGCTGCAGGCCGAGGAGGAGAAGCTCACGCTCGCCTCCCAGCGCCTGCAGGCCAAGGTGGACGCCTTCCGCACCAAGAAGGAGACCATCAAGGCCACCTACACCGCCGCCCAGGCGCAGACCCGGATCGCGGAGTCGTTCTCCGGGATCTCGGAGGAGATGGGCGACGTGGGCCTGGCGATCCAGCGGGCCGAGGACAAGACCGCGCAGATGCAGGCGCGGGCCGGTGCGATCGACGAGCTGCTGGCCTCCGGCGCGCTCGACGACAACAGCGGCATCGGCCGCAAGGACGACATCGAGGCCGAGCTGGAGCGGGTGGCCGGCGGCAGCGACGTGGAGCTCGAACTGGCCCGGATGAAGGCCGAGCTGTCCGGCGGGTCCTCGGGCCCGGCGGCGATCGAGCAGGGCCACGGCGGCGGGCAGCAGGCGCACCCGCAGCAGTCGGGCGCGCAGGGGCCGCAGGACACCCCGCCGCCCACCATCAACTACCAGAAGTAAGCCCGCCCGTCCGACTGCAGGGGAGATAGACCGGCATGATCATGCGGATCATGGGTGAGGGCCAGTTCGAGGTGTCCGAGGAGCACCTGAACCGGCTCAACCAGCTCGACGACGAGCTGCTCGCGGCGCTGAACTCGGACGACGAGGCGGCCTTCCGCGCCACCCTGGACAACTTGCTGGGCGCCGTGCGCGAGTTCGCGGTCCCGGTGGCGGACGACTACCTCGGTCCGTCCGACTCGATCCTGCCGCGCGAGGGCGCGACCCTGGACGAGGTCCGCGAACTGCTGCGGACCGAGGGGGACGGGCTGATTCCGGGCCTCCCGGACTGAGCGCCAGGAACGACGAGGAGGGGCGGTACCCGGGTCCGGGTACCGCCCCTCCGTCGTGCTGCCGGTCGTCCTGCCGCCGGATTACGGCAGCGCCAGCATCCGGTCCAGCGCGGCCTTGGCGTACTTCTCGGTCTCCGGGTCCACCGTGATCACGTTCGGCACCCGGCCCTCGACCAGCGACTCCAGCGCCCAGACCAGGTGCGGCAGGTCGATCCGGTTCATGGTGGAGCAGAAGCAGACCGAGCGGTCCAGGAAGACGATCTCCTTGTCCGGGTGCGCCTTGGCCAGTCGGCGGACCAGGTTGAGCTCGGTGCCGATGGCCCACGCGGAGCCGGGCTCGGCGGCCTCCAGGGCCTTGATGATGTACTCGGTGGAGCCGACCCGGTCGGCGGCGGCGACCACCTCGTGGCGGCACTCGGGGTGCACCAGCACGGTGACGCCCGGGATCCGCTCGCGCACCTCGGCGACCGAGTCCACGGTGAACCGGCCGTGCACCGAGCAGTGCCCGCGCCACAGGATCATCTTGGCGGCGCGCAGCTCCTCGACGGTCAGGCCGCCGTTCGGCTTGTGCGGGTTGTAGAGCACGCAGTCGTCGAGCGAGTAGCCCATGTCGCGCACCGCGGTGTTGCGGCCCAGGTGCTGGTCCGGCAGGAAGAGGACCTTCTCCCCCTGCTCGAAGGCCCACTCCAGCGCGCGCTTGGCGTTGGAGGAGGTGCAGATGGTGCCGCCGTGCTTGCCGGTGAAGGCCTTGATGTCGGCGGAGGAGTTCATGTACGACACCGGGACGGTGACGTCGGCTATGCCGGCGTCGCGCAGCACGTCCCAGCACTCGGCGACCTGCTCGGCGGTGGCCATGTCGGCCATCGAGCAGCCGGCCGCCAGGTCCGGCAGCACGACCTGCTGGGCGTCCGTGGTCAGGATGTCGGCCGACTCGGCCATGAAGTGCACGCCGCAGAAGACGATGTACTCGGCCTCCGGCCGGGCCGCGGCGTCCCGGGCCAGCTTGAAGGAGTCGCCGGTGACATCGGCGAACTCGATGACCTCGTCCCGCTGGTAGTGGTGGCCCAGGATGAAGACGCGGTCGCCCAGGGCGGCCTTGGCGGCGCGGGCGCGCTCGACCAGGTCGGGGTCGGAGGCGGGCGGCAGCTCGCCGGGGCACTCGACGCCGCGCTCGCTATTCGGGTCGGCCTCGCGGCCGAGCAGCAGCAGGGCGAGCGGGGTCGGGGCCGGCTCGGTGAAGCTGGTGTCAACGGTGGTGGTCACGGGCGGGTGCCCTCCTGGTGCGGCCGGACTCTCCCAGCCTTCTCGTCTTTCTGACGCTATCTATGATAACCGGTTCGCGTCACTCTGACGATGGACATCGTGTCGATGTGACGCGATCGTCTGGACAGCGTGTCCTTGCACGTGACGGAGGTGACACCGGGCACGTCCCAGTGTCCGGCCTCCCGCTCGAGCCCGCGCCGAGCGTGTTTGCTGGGCGCATGAAGGCAATCGCGATCAACAGCTTCGGCGGCCCCGAGGTCGTCGAGTGCGTCGAGCTCCCCGAGCCCAAGGTCGGCCCCGACGCGGTGCTGGTGCGGGTGAAGGCGGTCGGGGTGAACCCGGTGGACCGGGAGATCCGCGAGGGCGGGCCGGCGGCCGTCTTCGACGTGGTCTTCCCGGTGGTGCCGGGCTGGGACCTGGCCGGCGTGGTGGAGCGGGTCGGCCCGTCGGTGACCGAGTACCGGGCGGGGGACGAGGTGATCGGCTGCGTCCGCAAGGACTGGGTGCAGCACGGAACCTACGCCGAACTGGTCGCCGCCCCGGTGCGCACGCTGGCCCGCAAGCCCGCCGCGCTCAGCTGGGCGCAGGCCGGCGGGCTGCCGCTGGCCGGGCTGACGGCCTACCAGGGGGTGCACGGCGCGCTGGCGCCGCGGCCCGGGGAGACCGTGCTGATCCACGCCGCGGCCGGCGGCGTGGGCAGCCTCGCCAGCCAGCTCGCGGTGGCGACCGGCGCCCGGGTGATCGGCACCGCGGGCCCGCACAACCACGCGTACCTGCGCGGGCTGGGCGTGGAGCCGGTGGCCCACGGCGAGGGGCTGGTGGCGCGGGTGCGGGAGCTGGCGCCGGAGGGCGTGGACGCCGCCTTCGACCTGGTCGGCGGCGCGGCGCTGGCCGCCTCCCGGGAGCTGGTGGCGGACCCGGCGCGGATCGTCTCGACCACCGACCCCGCGGTGCGCGGGTTCGGCGGCCGCTACCTGTTCGCCCGCCCCGACGCCGCGGACCTGGCCGCGCTGGCCGCGCTCGCGGACGCCGGCCGGCTCACGGTCAACGTGGCGGCCACCTTCCCGCTGGCCCAGGCGGCGTCGGCGCAGCAGCTGAACGCGGAGGGACGGACGCGGGGCAAGATCGTGCTGACGGTGGACTGAGCACCCCGGTCCGGGAGAATGGGGCGGTAAGCGACGTCCGCAATCCGAACCCTGGAGACCCCGCACCATGAGCAGCAGCAGTCCGGTCGCCGCCGGTGGGGTCCACCTGGACGAGACCGACCGCCTGCTCCTGGCCCACCTGGGCCGGGACGGGCGGGCCTCGTACGCCGAGATCGGGCTGCTGGCCAACCTGTCCGCCACCGCGGTGCGCCGCCGGATCGACCGGCTGCGGGCCCGCGGCGTGGTGCGCGGCTTCACCGTGGTGCTCGACCCGGAGCTGCTGGGCTGGCAGACCGAGGCCTTCGTCGAGGTCTACTGCCGGGAGCGGACCGCGCCCGAGGAGATCCTGGCCAGCCTGCGCCAGTTCCCCGAGGTGGTGGCCGCCTGGACGGTCACCGGCGACCCGGACGCACTGGTCCACCTGCGGGCCGCCGACACCCGCCACCTGGAGGCCGTGATTGAACGTATCCGCAAGGAGCCGGGCGTCCAGCGCAGTCGCAGCTCGGTGGTGCTCTCCCGGCTGATCGGCTAGCCGGCCCGGCGGCGGGCACCCGCGGGGCCGCCGCCCGGCCCGGCGCAGGAATCCTGCGCACCACCCGGCGAAGACGCCCGAAAACTGCCCGGACCGGCGCATTCGGACGCGCGGCCCGCGGGCCCCGCTGCCTACGCTGATCAAGCAGTTGGACAGCCGAAGGAGCCCGCCGTGACCACCGCCCCGCACCGCATGCACCAGCCCGACAACGAGCTGGTCGACCTGGTCTTCGGCTACATGCGCGAGCGCCTGCAGTACGACCCGGTGCCGCTGGACCACCCCGGCGACGGCGAGCAGCTGCGCGCCCACCTGGCCGGGCTGCTGAACGAGCACGGCAACGCCCCGGCGGACGTGCTCAAGCTCTACGACCACGAGCTGTCCCGCGCGGTGATCTCCGCCGACAGCCCGCGCTACCTGTCGTTCATCCCGTGCGCCCCGACCAAGGCCGCGCTGCTCTTCGACATGGTGGTCTCCTGCGCCTCGCTGCAGGGCATCTCCTGGCTGGAGGCGGCCGGGGCGATCGCCGCCGAGAACCAGGTGCTGCGCCTGATAGCCGACCGGGCCGGCCTGCCCGCCACGGCCGGCGGCACCTTCGTCTCCGGCGGGTCGGCGGGCAACCTGTCCGCGCTGGTGGTGGCCCGGGACACGGCGCGGCGCCGGCTGGGCGTGGGCCCGGAGGCGCGGCTGCGGATCGCGGTGGCCGACCAGGTGCACTCCTCGGTCAAGAACACCTTCAACATCATCGGCGTCGAGGCCTTCAAGGTCCCCACCGTCGACCGCCGGTTCACCGGCGAGGCGCTGCGCGCGGCGCTGGCCGCCGACCCCCACCCCGAGACGGTCATCGCCGTGGTCGGCACCGCCGGGACCACCAACGAGGGCATCATCGACGACCTGCAGGGCCTGTCCGAGGTGACCCGCGAGCGCGGCCTCTGGTTCCACGTGGACGGCGCGTACGGCGGGGCCGGCCTGTTCGCCCCCTCGGTGCGCGCGCGGTACGACGGCATCGAGCACGCCGACTCCTTCGTGGTCGACCCGCACAAGTGGCTCTTCGCCCCGTTCGACTGCGCGGCGCTGCTCTACCGCGAGCCGCGGCTGGCCAAGGCCGTGCACACCCAGGACGCCGGCTACCTGGACGTGCTGCACCACGAGGGCGACGAGTGGAACCCCACCGACTACGCCTACCACCTGACCCGCCGGGCCCGCGGCCTGCCGCTGTGGTTCTCGCTGGCGGTGCACGGCACCCAGGCGTACACCGACGCGATCGAGGCCGGCCTCGCGCTGGCCCGGGACACCGCCCGGCTGATCCGGGAGAGCGAGCACCTGGAACTGCTGCACGACCCGCAGCTGTCCGCGGTCTGCTTCCGCCGCCGGGGCTGGACCGAGGAGCAGTACTACGCCTGGTCCCGGCAGCTGCTCGCGGACCAGATCGGCTTCGTCACCCCGACCGGCTGGGACGGCGAGACGGTGGCCCGGTTCGCCTTCCTGCACCCGGGCACCACGATGGAGATGGTCCGGGAGATCCTGGACACCATGGCCTGAGCCGCGACGGGCGGGCCGCTACAGGAAGCCGCCGCTGGGCAGGTACGGGGCCGGCGGGCGCATCCCGCGCAGCGCCAGGTAGCCGCGGTTCTCCACGGTCAGCCCGAGGTCGAGACCGACGTCGACCGCCCACTCCTGCTCGGCGGTGATCCACTCCACCTTGGCCTCGGTGCCCTCCGGCACCCGGGCCAGCGCCTCGCGCAGCAGGCGGGCGGCCATGTGCCGGGAGGTGGCGGCGAGCAGCTTGATCGTGCCGCCGTCCCGGTAGCAGTAGCCGGTGCCGGTCATGGTGTCGACCACCAGCAGCTCCTCGTAGTGGCGCAGCATCAGCCCGTGGTCCACGCCGTGCGCGGCGTCGCGCAGCCGGCGGTCGATCGAGTCCAGCAGGTGCAGGTGGCCGGTGGTGCCGCGGTGCACCGGCAGCTCGCCGGCGTCCAGCAGGGCGGACCGGTCGACCTGCCCGGAGAGCTTCATGGTCGGGTGCAGGGTGAAGCCGGCCTTGCGGTAGCGGCGGGCGGCGCGCGGGTCGACCGAGACGGTGATCATGCCGCGCAGGCAGCCGCGCCCGTGCTCCAGGGTCCGCTCCAGCAGCAGCCGGCCCACCCCGTTGCCCTGGTACTCCGGCAGCACCGCGGTCAGCGCCAGCAGCCACAGCGACTCGCGGCGCGCCGAGAGGGCGAAGCCGATCGGGACGCCGTCCTGCAGCGCCAGCCAGCAGCCCTGCGGGTCGCTGGTGGCCAGGTGGCCGGCCCGGGCCCGTTGGAAGACGTCCTCGGCCTCGGTCGGCCGCCGGGTCGAGCCGGGCGTCAGCGCGCTGAAGGCGGCCCTGGAGATCTCCCGGACGGCCTCGGTGTCGGCCTCGGTGTCACGGAGCTGGCGCAGGATCATCCGACCATCCTGGCCGCTCGGCGGTGCCGTCGCCGCCGGTTTTCGGCGATCCGCTGTGAGCGGCCGCACGTCCGGGGCGGGTGAACGGACCGTGACCGGTGGGCCGGGGTGTGCGAGCATGGACGGGCAGGGTGCGGAGCACGGTTCGCCGGGGAAGCATCCACGAGGATCCACTGCCCGGAATCAATCCGGGCGGCCGCTGGTTGGCACTGGCGGCAGTTTGTCGTCACAGACCGGGAGTACAGATGACCGTCCAGGACGAGACCACCGTCGAGAGTGGTCTGCTCCTCACCGATGCGGCCGCGGGCAAGGTCAAGAGCCTGCTGGAGCAGGAGGGCCGCGAGGACCTCGCGCTGCGCGTCGCCGTGCAGCCGGGCGGCTGCTCGGGCCTGCGCTACCAGCTGTTCTTCGACGAGCGCTCGCTGGACGGCGACGTCGTCAAGGACTTCAACGGCGTCAAGGTCGTCACCGACCGGATGAGCGCCCCGTACCTGGGTGGTGCCACGGTCGACTTCGTGGACACCATCGAGAAGCAGGGCTTCACCATCGACAACCCGAACGCCACCGGCTCCTGCGCCTGCGGCGACTCGTTCAGCTAGTCGTAGCCCCGGGCCCCGGCCCGAACGAGCGGCGGCCCCCGGATCTCCGGGGGC
>NZ_JBHYKG010000135.1:0-22083 GCF_042741245.1 Kitasatospora sp. NPDC058965 | reverse complement strand
CGTCCCCCTCGGGGGGCGGGCGCCGCGTGCCTGGGGTCCGGCCCGGTCAGGGCATGGTGGACTTCGGCATGGTGGGCAGGTTGAAGGTGGTGGTGCCGATCAGGATGCCGCTGCCGTCGTTGAAGTTCAGCAGGGCCGACTCCGTCAGGGGCCACGGCATGTTCATGATGCTGGTCGGGCCGAACGAGATCCGGTAGTTGATCGTCTTGCTCGCGCCGGCGGCCAGCGCGAAGGTCGGCTTCCCGCCGAGCGGCACGGAGCTGTTCAGGGTGAGCCAACTGCCGTTGTCCAGCTGCTGCTCCAGGGTCACGGTCGGCTTGTCCCCCACCGTCACGTCCGTCGAGACGTGCTGCCAGGCGCTGCCGGTGGTGTTGGTGAAGGTGACCGAGAACGGCACCTTCACGCTGTCGTTGTAGATCTTCTGCCCCTGGTCGAAGCCACCGGTGGCGAAGGTGACCGACGCGGTACCCGGCTTGCCGGGCACGGTGTGGTCGGTGACGTCGAGGCTGCCGAGGATCGCCTGCAGCGCACCCTCGTACTGGGTGTCCAGACCGTCGGCACCGACGTAGACCTGCTGGCCGGCCAGCCCCCACAGCCGCCCGGTGAAGGAGTCCCCGGAGGCGCACTGGACCTGCCAGGTGGTCAGGTTCGCGGTGAGCCCGGCCAGCTGGACGGTGCTCTTCACCGGTGTCGCGGTGGTCTGGGTCTCGGTCCCGCCGGACTTGTTCGCGTAGTGCGGGTTGTCCCAGGCGTAGCAGTACGGCTGGTGGGCCCAGCCGGCCGGGGCGCCGAGGTCGGCCGCGGTCGGGTACGTCGCGTCGGAGAGCTCGTTCGCGGTGGAGTACGCCGTGAGCTGGATGCCGTAGGGCTCGCAGGAGCCGCCCGGGGCCGTCTTCGCCCCCGGGGTGCGCAGGCAGACGGTGGCACCGGGCGGCCCGGTCGTGCCACCGGCGTCGACCGTCCACCCCGTCGGCAGCCGGAACTTCACCCCGCGGAAGTCCTGCACGGCCCCGAGCGTGACCGGGGTCGCGGCGGTGCTCGCCGAGTCCCCCGCACTGGCCGACGCGTCGCCGGCCGCGGCGCCGTCGGCCACGGCCGAGCTGCTGGTCGAGGCGCTCGGCGACGGCGTCGGGCTGGGCGACGGGGTGGGCGTGGCGGTCAGGCTGGCGGCCGGCGCCGGGCGCTCGTCGGCCACGGTCCTGGTGTGCAGGCCGACGAAGACCAGGGCGCTCGCGGCCGCCAGCGCGAACAGCGGCGCTCCGACGGCGTAGAGCGGGCGGACCCGCCTGGTCCGGCGGTTCGGCGGTTCGGCCGGCCGCAGGTCGTGCGCGCCGATCATGGTGGCCCGGGCGGCCAGCGCCTCCCGCAGCAGGCGCTCGGTCGGGGTCTCCTCGGCACTGTCCTGGTGTTCCTGGTCGTCCATGGTCATCGGGTCTTCTCCAGCTGCTTCTCCAGCGCGTCCAGAGCGCGGCTGGCGGTGGACTTCACGGCACCCCGGGACAGCCCCAGGGTCTCGGCTATCTGCGCCTCCGACAGGTCGGACCAGTACCGGAGCACCAGCACCTCACGCTGACGGTCGGTCAGTTCCCGCAGGGCGAGCACCACGCGGCGGTGCTCGTCGTTGAGGACGGCGTAGTCCTCGGCCGAGGGGGCGTCGGCCTCGTGCGGCGGAACGTACTCGCGGGCGGTCTTGCGCCGGCGCAGCACCGAGCGGGAGCCGTTGACGACGGCGGTGCGCAGGTAGGCCAGCGCGTTGTCGACGTTCTCCAACTGCTCGCCGTGGCGCTGGTAGAGCGCGGCGAACGCCTCCTGCACCACGTCCTCGGCCAAGTCCTGGTGGTCCACCAGGAAGACCGCGGTGCGGACCAGGCTCAGCCGGTGCGCGTGGTACAGGTCGGTGAGGGTGGGACGGTCCTCCTGCTCGGACCGGCCGCCGCGCAGCAGCCGGAAGCCGCTCGGTCGCCGCTCCCGGATGTCCGGCTCGGACCGCTCCCCCAGCGCGCCGAACAGCAGCTGCCAGACCCGGCCCCGGCGGACCGGCGGGACGACTGGCAGGCTCGGCGCCACAGTCATGGACATGTACGTTCTGCTTCCCCGAGGGGGCGGCCGGGGCCGCCCGAGGTGGTGATGTGCCGTGTGGTCGGTGGTGATCTTGCCAGGGCGCCGTCGTCGCGGATCCGGCGGGAGTGATCACTTCCGGGCCGCGGTCGACGGGCCGGCCGGGGCCGACCACCTGGGGCGGGAGCCACCGGCGCCGTCCGGCGGTGCCGGCCCCGTTCCCCTTGCTCCCACCCTGATAGACGTCCATCTCCCCGGGGGGTTGCAGGTGACTTCGAGAACTTTTCGCGGGCGTTCACGTGCGGTCTCCTGACGGTGGGTGAGCGGTCGGGTTCGGCGGCGACCCGGTCCCCGGGCCGGACGGGTGCGGGCAGCGGTGGCGCCCGGGGCTACACTCGCGAAGATCCCGCCACGTCGATCAAGGGGAACCGATGGCAGAGCAGCGCGTGCCGCACCCCGTGCAGGTGGCCATCGGCCGCCGGCCGGAGCCGGTGCACACCGTGGCGGTGTACGCCTTCGACGGCATGGCGCCCTTCGAACTCGGCGTGGTGGTGGAGGTGTTCGGGCTGGCCCGGCCCGAGCTGGCCGGCCTGCTGTCGGCGCCCTGGTACGGGCTGAAGGTCTGCGCGGACGTGCCCGGCAAGCCGCTGGCGGCGCTCGGCGGCTTCTCGATCACCGCCGAGCACGGACTGGACGAACTGGCGGCGGCCGACACGGTGATCGTGGTGGGCGTGCCCAACGCCTTCGCCGGTGACGTCCCGTCCGGCCTGGTCCGGGCGCTGCGCACTGCGCACGAGCGGGGCGCCCGGATCGTCTCGATCTGCTCGGGTGCCTTCGCGCTGGCCGCCGCCGGCCTGCTGGACGGTCAGGAGGCCACCACCCACTGGCGGTACGCGGAGCTGCTGCGCCGTCGGTACCCGGCGGTGCGGGTCAACCCGGACGTGCTCTACGTGGACAACGGCGAGCTGCTGACCAGCGCGGGCAGTGCGGCCGGCATCGACCTGTGCCTGCACCTGATCCGCCGCGACCACGGCGCCAAGGTGGCCAACACGGTGGCCCGGCGGTTCGTGGTCCCGCCGCACCGGGACGGCGGGCAGGCGCAGTTCATCGAGGCGGCGGTCCGTCAGGTGCCCGAGGAGGACGACGGGATCGCGCACAGCATGCAGTGGGCGCTGGACCACCTGGCCACCCCGCTGACCGTGGCGCTGCTGGCCCGGGCGGCCCGGATGTCGGAACGCTCCTACCTGCGCCACTTCACCGCGCGCAACGGGACCAGCCCGATGCGCTGGGTGGTGCACCAGCGGATCGCCGCCAGCCTGCCGCTGCTGGAGTCGCTGGACGGCACGGTCGAGGAGATCGCGGTCGCGGTCGGCTTCGAGAGCGCGGCCACCTACCGGCACCACTTCGCCCGCAGCATGCAGACCTCGCCCACGGCCTACCGCCGCACCTTCGGGCGCCGGGCGGCATAGTGCCGCATGTCGGCGCCTGGTAAGCATGGGTGGTGCGCTTCGACCTCGTGCCCATGCCGGACACCGTCCGGGCCAGGCCCCGCGACCCCCGTGGCTACCCCGTTCCCGCGATCACCCCGTGGGAGGAGGAACAGCCGCAGTTCGCGCTCACCGACTACGGCCGCAGCGCGGACTGCGCGCGCGGGCGGCTCTGCTCGGTCTGCAACCAGCTGATGCCCAAGGGACTGGTCTGGCGCGTGGTCGGTGCGACGGAGAGCGCCGCGATCGCCGAGGCGCTGGCCGCCGGGCGCCCGTACCGGAACATGACCCCGACGCTGGAGGGGCCCGGCCACCGGGCCTGCATGCTCTACGCCTCGATGGTCTGCCCGTACCTGGCCCGGCCGAACGCCCGGCGCGGGCTGTCCGCCGACGGCGGTTCGGAGTTGACCGCGCACGTGGTCCGCGGCGCGGCCCGCGGCGGCAGCGGTGCGGTGGTGGGCTTCGCCGACTACGAGTTCGGGATCACCCCGGACCAGGTGCTGTTCCGCTTCGTCGACCTGGTCGAGTTCCTGCCGCACGAGGCCGCGGACGAGCACCTGACGGAGCTGCGGGCCGAGCTGGCGCGGCATCAGCCACGGTAGGCGGGCAGGCCGGTGGCGGTGGAGACGAGCACCGGGGTACCGGTGCCGTCGGCCCGCACCAGGGCGATGCCGGCCGCGGTGCGGGCGGCCACGACGGCGCCGTCCGGGGACCAGACCGGCTCGGTGTAGTCCGTGGTCGCGCCGGGGGTCAGGTCCTTGGCCACGCTGTTCTGGGCGCGGACGTCCTGGGCGAACAGGTGGTCGTGACCGTTGACCGAGCTGACGAAGACCACCTCGCGGCCGTCCGCCGACAGGTCCGGCTCCGAGCCCTTGGCGACCGCACCGCCCTGCTGGCGCAGGTAGTCGTCGCGCAGGTAGACCAGGCCGTCGCCGGTGTTGGCGTAGACGGAGCTGCCCTGGTTGCCGCCGCCGTTCGCCCAGGTGTTGCCGGTCTGCGGCAGCTGGGCGGCGTACGGGTCGGAGTAGTTGCCCAGGCGGAGCACCTCCGGGGTGCCCTCGTGGGCGGTGGCGACGACCTTCATCAGCCGGGTGGTGCCGCCCTGGCTGGTGGTGAAGATCAGGTTGTCCTTGGCCTCCTGCTGGTTGCGCGGGTCCGCCGCGGCCACCTGCCAGGTCGGGTGCGACCAGTTCTGGCCGGCCGGGTGGTGCGCCACCACGGTGCGGTGACCGCCGGTCGGGTCGCTGACCACCAGGTCGCCGGAGCCGTCGACGAAGGCCGCCCGGTTGCCGTCCGGGGACCAGGCGAGGTCCCGGACCGGGGTGCCGAAGTCCACCGTGCGGCCCGCGATCCAGACCAGCGACGTGCCGTTGCTGACGGTCAGTCGGCCGTGGGTGCCGGCGTTGCTCACCACCGCGGCGGCGGACGGCGTGGCCTTCGGGGCCGCGCTCGGCGTGCCGGCGGCCGCGGTGGACGGCGCGGCGGAGGGCGAGCCGGTCGGCGCCGCGGAGGCCGGGGCGGTGGGCGTGGGGAGCGGCCCGGCGGTGGCCGGCATGGTCGGCGACGCCGCGACGCTCACCGGGGCCGCCGCGGTGCCCGCGTTCGGGTCGCACCCCACGGTGCCGACCGCGGCCAGCGCCACCAGCGGCACCGACACCGCCAGGCGCGGCGCCCAGGAGCGGGCCCGCTGACTGGCCTCGGCAATGGTGACGAACTTCGCAAAACGGTCGACGATGGACGCGCGCATGGCACTACCCCCGATGGGTCTGGATGTCTTCGGTGTGGTGAGAGCGACCGGCTCGTCCGGCTCGCCGGTCCCGTTCCCCTTGCTCTCACCCTGATAGACGTCCATCCCCCCAGGGGGTTGCAGGTGGGTTCGGAAAAGTTTTTGGAGGTACCGCCATCCGCCCGGGCATTGTGGCGGCCCGCGGCGCCGCCCGAGAATGAACCAATGATCCTACGCATTCCGCTCGGTCGCCGGGTCGCCGCCGAGGCGCTCGGAACCGGGCTGCTGGCCCTGGCACTGATCGGCTCGGGGCTGCGGGCCGCCGCGCTCAGCACCGACGGGGGCGTGCAGCTGCTGGCCACCACGCTGGCCTCGGTCTGCGCCCTGGGCGTCCTGATCGCGCTGCTCGCGCCGGTCTCCGGGGCGCACCTCAACCCGCTGGTCACGCTGGGCCTGTGGTGGCACGGGCGGGGCACCGCGCAGGCGCTGCCGGCCGGGGAGGCCGTCTGGTACGCGGCCGCGCAGCTGACCGGTGCGGTGGGCGGGGCGCTGCTGGCGGACCTGATGTTCGGCCACGGTGCGCTCGGCACGGCCCGTCAGACACACACCGGTGCGGCCGAGTGGACCGGCGAGGTGGTGGCCACCGCGGTGCTGCTGCTGGTGGTGCTCGGGCTGACCCGGGCCGGGCAGCAGCGGCTCGCGCCGGTCGCGGTGGCCGGCTGGATCACCGCCGGGATCTGGGCCACCGCCTCGGGCTGCTTCGCCAATCCGGCGCTCACCCTGGGCCGGGCGCTCAGCAACGGGTACACCGGGATCGCGCCGGGATCGGTGCCCGGCTTCGCGGCCGCCCAGCTGGTCGGCGCGGTGCTCGGGCTGGGCCTCGTCCGGCTGCTGTTCGGGCCCGCCCGGCCCGGGGTCGCCGCGGGGGCCTGAGGCCCGGGGCGCCGCGCGGTACCCGAGGCGGGGTCCGAACCGGGGTCCGAACCGGGGTCCGAACCGGGGTCAGCGGCGGGCCGGCACCGGCGTGCGGGCCTCCCCGCGGCCCCGGGCCCGCCGCCCCGAACCGGAGCCGGCCGGGGCCGGCACCGCGACCGGGGTGAGCGCCAGGGTCGGCCGCTCCACCGTGCCGCCCGACCCGCGCCGCCCGGGCGCCCCGGGACCGCGGGTCCCGGTGCCGCCGCGCTTGCGGCCGCCGCGCCGGGCCTGCTTCGTCGGCCAGAGCAGCACGTAGGCGGTGGAGAGCACCACGAAGCCGAGCCGAACCATGCCCTTCGCCGAGTCGGACGGGATCAGCAGGGTGCCGCCGTAGAGCGAGGCCAGGGCGATCCAGCTCCACCACGGGACCAGCCGCTTCTGGCCGACCGCGTCCCAGAGCAGGGTGCCCAGCAGGATCGAGGCCGTGTAGTACGTGTAGACGCTCGGGTCGAGCAGGATCCGGGCGTTCGCACCGACCAGCACCACGGCCGGCCAGCGCCCGCGGCGCACCGCGAGCGCACCCAGGCCCATGCCGATGGCGAACTGGGCCGGGCGGTCCCACCACGGCGTGGACGGGTCCGACACGCCCAGCCAGCGCAGCGAGGAGGCGGGCTGGTTGGGGATGGTGAACTTGGCGGCCTGCAGCGAGCCCAGGTTGCCGAGGTAGAACGGCAGCCAGGCGATCGCGACCAGACCGGTGAACCAGATCAGCGCGCGCTTCCAGTCCTGCCGGGGCAGGGCCAGCACCAGGGCCACGAAGGAGATCGCCCAGGGCTTGGAGTCCACCGCCAGGGCCAGGAAGATGCCGGTCGCCACCGCCTTGCCGCGCACCAGCGCGTTCACCGCGAGCATGGTGAAGAAGAGCGCCAGCACGTCGTCCAGGTGCGCGAACCGGACCGACACCTCCACCCACATCGGGATGAAGGCCAGCCCCGCGACCAGGATCCGCTGCTGCAGCCGGCGGTGGTTGGTGCCGGTGCCGCGGTAGTACCAGGCGGCCGTGCGACCGACCAGGACCAGCATCACCAGGCCGAGCGCCGACATGGTGCCCTCGGCCAGCAGTTGGCCGATCCGCTCGGGGAACGGGGCGAACAGCCGGGCCGCCGCCAGGCTGACCGGGCCGATCTGCAGCTCGGGGTGGTGGGCGTAGAGCGAGAGCCCGCCGCCGTTCTGGCCGCTGAACAGCAACTGCTCGCCCTGGCGAAGGTAGTGCCAGGAGAAGCCGCCGCTCGGCTCCACGATCAGGAACCACAGGACCGTCCAGACGACCAGCAGGGCGTGGTGTCTGCGGACAGGCAGGATCCAGATCCGGCCGGTGTCCGACCCGTAATCCGTCGCCGCTTCCTCTGCGCTCGCTCCGCGCACCTGTTCCTCTTCCCCGCACCGGCCCCCTCGGCCGGACATCCTATGCGATCAGTGCGAACAGCCGATGTGCCGGAAATGGCCCGGAATGGACGGTCCCGCATGCACGCCGACCCGGCCCGCGCATCGCGCGGACCGGGTCGGAACGGTCACCGGCCATCGCCTCAGGCGTGGCGGCCGGCCTGCTTGCGGCGGCGCAGCAGCACCAGGGTGCCGACACCGGCGGCCAGCACGGTGGCACCGGCGATCGCGATCGGGGTGGCGTCACTGCCGCCACCGGTGAAGGCGAGGTCCTTGTCCTGCGAGGCGGCGGCAGCCTTGGCCTGCTGGATGCCAGTGGTGGTGACGGGGACGGTGACCTGCGAGGGCGGGGTGACCGGGAAAGGCGTCACCGGCGGCGCCGTGTCCGGCGGGGTCGACGTGGAACCACCGGCGGGGGTGGTGGTGCCGGTGGCCGGAGCACTGGTGGAGGCCGACACGGACGGGGTGGGCGACTCGGACGTGGGCGACGGCGCCGGAACGCTCTTCGACGGGCTCGGGGCCGGCACGCTCTTGGAGGGGCTCGGGGCCGGCACGCTCTTCGACGGGCTCGGACTCGGCGAGCCGCCGTTGTCGTCCGGCGCGCCGATGCAGAAGTAACCGGGCGCGCTGAAGCTCAGCTGGCCGATCTCGTCGGTCTCCGAGGCCACGTCGAGCGGGGACCAGTACGCCACGAACTGGGTGTAGGCCGGGCCGAGCGGAGCGTCGTCGGGCAGCCCCAGCCGGATCTTGGCGGTGTACTTCTTGCCCGCCTCCAGCACGATCAGGTCACTGGGCCCCGGCTCGCCGTTCTCCTCGGCACCGAGCACCCGGATCTCGTCCAGGTGCTCGTCGTCCACCCGGTTCGGGATGCTGCTGTGCTGCCAGTCCTTGGACCGGTAGTCGAGGTAGTCCATGGTGATCTTGTGGGTGGAGAGGCCGCCCTTCTGGCTCTGCACCAGCACGGCCGGCAGGAAGATCAGGTCGCTCTTCGAGGGGTTGCTGAACTCCACCGTGTAGACGGTGTGGCCGCCCGCGTCCACCTCGTGCCGCAGGTCCTTGACCGCGAGCTTCGGCGTGACCTCCTTGGGAACTTCCTTGTCGATCTTCGCCTGGTCCTGGTCGGCGTGCGTCGGGGCCGGGCTGGCCACCGAGAACGCGGGACCGCCCGGGAGGGCGAGCGCGCTGTGCGCTCCCGCCAGCACGGCACCCGAGGCGAGCGCGGTGGCCGCCACGAGTGCGAGGGGACGACGCATAAGAAGAGCACCTCACGGAGTTCGGCGCCGACCGGGGGTCGTCGGAGCGCTGTGGTGGGACCGTCGGGCCCGATGGTTTCCTGGGCGGGCCAACGACGGAGAGTCCGCCGGAGAATATCTGACGAACTGCTGGGTACTGAAGTCGGGTTCGCCAATTTCCCGGCAAATTCCCGGATTTGCGTGCACCCGACAAGCAGTCGGCCCGCCGCACCGGGGACCGGTGCGGCGGGCCAAAAGGGGTCAAAGGCCGACGAACCCTCAGCCCACCGAGCTGTTGTAGCTGTCGATGGCGGACTGGATGTCCTTCGCGGCGTCGGACAGCGCCTGCTGGGCGGTCTTGCCGCCGCTGATAGTCTGCTCGATCGCGGTTTCGACCCCCTTGCGCGCCTGCGGCATCACGCCGAGCAGGCAGCCCGCGTTGGCCGGACTGGGCCTGGTCGAGTGCAGCTCGTCGATCGCGGTCTGGAACTGCGGGTACTTGGCCAGCCAGGCCTTGTCCTTGGGGTCGTCCAGCGCCTTCCGGTTGATCGGGAAGTAGCCGGTGCCGGTGTGCCAGGTGGCCTGCTGGGCCGGGTCGCTGAGGAACGTGACGAACTCCCAGGCCGCCCGCTGCTCGGCCGGCGAGTGGCCGGGGCCGTCGATCCAGAGCGAGGCGCCGCCGATCGCCGGGCCGCCGGGGTCGGCGGCGTCGATCTTCGGGTAGGGGGCGGTGGCCACGGTGAACTTGGCCGCCTGGGTGTAGCCGCCGAGCACGCCGGTGGACTCCAGGTTCATCGCCGAGCGGCCCGCCTTGAAGGCCGCCTGGGCGTCCGCGGTGGTCCGCCCGGTGTTGACCGCGTACCCGCCCTTGACCAGGTCGGCCCACCACTGCACCGCCTCGGCGCCCTTGGCCGAGTCGTAGACCACCTTGCCCGCCTTGGCGTCGCGCCCGTTGCCCTGGTCGCAGTAGAGGGTGCCGGACTCGGCCAGCAGCTCCTCGACGAACCAGCCGTAGATCGCCGCGCCGAAGCCGTACTGGGTGGTCTGGCCGTTGGCGTCCTTGACGGTCAGCTTCTTGGCCGCGTCACCGAGCTCCGCCAGCGTCTGCGGCGGCTTGGTCGGGTCCAGCCCGGCGGCCTTGAACGCGTCCGCGTTGAGGTAGAGCAGCGGCATCGAGGAGTTGAACGGCATCGAGACCAGCTTGCCGCCCGCGGTGTAGTAGTTGCGGATGCCCGGCTCGATGTCGTCCAGCGGGTAGCCGTCCTTGTCGGCGAACGCCTGGGCCGGCACGGTCTGCTTGGAGTCGATCATGAACCGGGTGCCGATGTCGTAGATCTGCACCAGCGAGGGGGTGCCCTTCTGCTGCACCGAGGCCTTGTACTTGGCGATCACGTCGTCGTAGGTGCCCTGGAACACCGGCTTGACCTCGATCTTGCCCTGGTGCGCCTGGTTGAAGGCGTCCACCAGGCCGTTCAGCACGGTGGCGTTCTGGCCGGTCATGCCGTGCCAGAAGGTCACCGTGGTCACCCCCTTGGCGTCCTGCAGCGCCTGGGCGCCGGGCGCCCCGCCGGACGCGTCCGCGCCGGACCCGGACGAGGAGGAACTGCAGGCGGTCAGGGCCAGCGCGGCCACCGCCGTCGCTACCACCAGCTTGCGCACGTGACTGTCTCCTTCTGAGGACCGGTGGCGAGGTGCCACCACGGGTTTCGCGGTGTCAGCGGACGGCGCCCGCGGTCAGGCCGCGGACGATGAAGCGCTGCCCGAAGACCACCAGGGCCAGCGTCGGCAGCAGCGAGAGCAGCACGCCGGCCAGGATCAGCCCGGGGTCGGCGGCGTCCGCGTAGCTCAGGCTGGTCAGCCCGATCTGCACGGTCTGCATCTGCGGGGTGCGGGTGATGATCAGCGGCCAGAAGTACTGGTTCCAGGCCGACAGGAAGACGTAGACGGCGATCGCCGCCAGCGAGGGCCTGCTCAGCGGCACCAGGATCCGCCACAGGAACCGGCCGTGGCCCGCGCCGTCGATCCGCGCCGCGTCCCGCAGCTCGGCGGGGAACTGACGGAAGGACTGGCGCAGCATGAAGGTGCCGAACCCGGAGGCCAGGAACGGCAGCACCAGGCCGACGTAGCTGTTGGCCAGTCCCCAGTCGGAGACGGTCAGGTAGTTCGGGATGATCACGGCCTCCCACGGCACCATCAGGGTGGCCAGGAAGACCCCGAAGACCGCGCCCCGCCCGCGCAGCGGCAGGAAGACCAGCGCGTACGCCGCCAGGATCGAGGTGAGCAGCTGGGCCGCGGTGATGACGCCGGCCACCAGCACCGAGTTGAGGTACTCGCGTGCCAGCGGCACCGCGCGGGCCGCAGCCGCGAAGTTGCCGGTGGTCAGGTGGTGCGGGACCACCGACGGCGGGTAGACCGCCAGGTCGGCCGGGCCCATGAAGGCCCCGACCACCACGTAGTAGACCGGCAGCAGCACGGTCACCGCGGCCAGGCCGAGCAGCAGGTAGGCAGTCAGGCTGCCGAGGACCCGGTTCACGCGTAGTGCACCTTCCGCTCCAGCACCCCGAACTGGACCGCGGTGCAGGCCAGCACCACCAGCAGCAGCACCACGGCGCGGGCGCTGGCCGCGCCGAAGTCGCTGGAGCCGTTGGCGAAGGCCTTGTCGTAGACCTCGTAGACCAGCGTGCTGGTGGCGTGGTCCGGGCCGCCCCTGGTGAGGATGTTGATCTGGCCGAAGCTCTGCAGCGCGTTGATGGTGGAGACCACGACCAGGAAGAAGAGGTGCGGGCCGAGCAGCGGCACGGTGATCGAGCGGGCCAGCCGCCAGCCGGCCGCCCCGTCGAGCCGGGCCGCCTCGGTGATCTCCGGTCCGATCGAGCCGAGCCCGGCCGAGAGCACCAGCACGTTGTAGCCCAGGTTGAGCCAGACGGTGGCGATCGCCACCGAGACCAGCGCGTGGTGCGGGTCGGTCAGCCAGGCGACCGGCCCCAGCCGGACGCGCGACAGCAGGCCGTTGAGCACGCCGGTGGCCGGGTTGTAGAAGACCCCGAAGACCACCGCGGCGCTGGCCACCGAGAAGGCGAAGGGCAGTGCGAAGGCCGAGCGCAGCACCCGCACGCCGCGCAGCCGGCCCTCCAGCAGCAGCACCAGGACCAGCGCGCCCAGCACCCCGGGCACCACGGTGAGCAGCACGAAGAGGGCGGTGGTGAGCAGCGTCCGGTAGAACTCGGCGGAGCCGAAGAGCGCGGTGTAGTGGTCGAGTCCGACGAACCGGGTGGGGGCGCCGAACAGGTCGTTGCCGTGCGCGCTCAGGTAGAGGGTGCGGTAGAGCGGATAGCCGAGGAAGAGCGCGAAGACGGCCAGCGAGGGCAGCAGGTACGCCCAGGCCAGCGCCCGCTCGCCCCACCGGGCACCCCGGGCCGGCGGCCGGGCGGGGGCGCCCCCGGGTGTCGTTGACGGCGGTCTCGGCATGCGGCGGTTCCTCCAGGCTCCCCGTGGCGTACGCGTCGACCGTTTCGCGCGCCGGTGACCGCCCGGTGACCACTGCCGGGCGCCAGAGTGTCATGCCCACAACCAGAAAGAACCGAACCCCCCGCACCGGGCAACTGCCGAGCCCGGCGCGGGGGGTGAAGGTGGTTCAGGTGCGAGTGCGGGTGCGGGTCAGAGCTGCTGGGCCTTCTTCAGCAGCGCCTTGCCCTGGGCGGTCAGCCGGTCGGCCTGGTCGCCGTCCACCTTCTGGTGGTCGAACGCGGCCTTCTGCAGCAGCTGGCCGATCTGCGCGACCAGCGCGTCCCGCTCGGCGCCGAGCGCGGTGAGCTTGGCGGTGCTCGCCTTGTACTGCGCGTCGTCCGGGCTGCTGGTCAGGATGCCCGCGGTCGAGGCCTTGAGCGTGGCGGTGGCGAACTCGCCGACCCCCGCGTTCAGCTGCTTGTAGACCTCGGCCAGCTCCTCGTAGTCGTAGCCGTGCTGGCCGCGCAGCGCGGTCGGACGCGCCCAGTTCTCGATGTACTCGGTCAGCACCCGGCCGTCCGAGGCGTACGAGTCCTTCAGGCCGAGCAGCGCCAGCATGGTCGGACGGATGTCGGTGTGGTCCGACCACACGTCACCGGTCTCGCCCAGGTTGCGGATGCCCGGGCCGACCAGGCCCAGCCAGGTGGTGTTGATGTCCGGCGCGAAGTCGCCGTGGTTCCAGGCGTAGGCCGGGCCCAGCGCGACACAGGCCGAGTTGCAGTTGGCCGCGCCCGCGTAGACGAAGTAGTTCGGGTCGGCGAAGGAGGTGAAGGTCGGCGTCCGCAGCGGGTCGCCGGTCTGCATGTGCAGGATCTTCTGCTCCGCCTGGTCGGCCAGGTAGCTGGAGACGGTGTCGGTCTTCCCGGTGATCGGGTTGACCGCGGTCACCTTGGACCAGGCCTGCTCGAACGCCCGGGTGGTCGGGTCGTTCGGGCCGGGCTGCCCGTTCAGGTAGAAGTTCGGCGCCGAGTCGGCGTGCACCTGGAACGGGGTGGTGACGCCCTGCTGGGTGGCCAGCAGGCCCTTGGCGTTGGCGTTCACCTCGCCGATCTGGCTGTACGTGCACGGCACGGTGACGCCGTCGCAGTCGGCCGGGGTCGGCTTGCCGCCCACGAAGTGGTCGTTCTCGTCCGAGGTGACCACGAAGAGGGTGTTGTCCTCGTTCAGGCCGTCCTGGTGGATCCGGTCGAAGAACTTCGCGAAGGCGTCGTCGTAGGACTTCAGCTGGGCCACGTAGTTGGCCTCGCCCGGGCCCATCGCGCCGGAGTTCGCCCCGTGCTGGTCGTGCGCGTCCGAGATGTAGGCGTAGGTGACCGGCACGCCGGACTCCTGCATCTGGGCCACGTAGCCGAGCGAGTTGTCGGCGGTCATCCCGTCGAAGCCCGGGAAGCCCGGGTTGCCCTTCGGGTCGGTGATCTGCTTGCCGGCGGTGGAGCGCACCACGCCGTCCGAGGCGATCGCCGGGTCCACCGCCTTGGCGCCGAACAGCGCCTGGTAGCCGTTGTAGCCGCCCGGCTCGTCCGGCAGCAGGTCGGGGCTCTGGGTGCCCTTCGCGCAGACCTTGGAGTCCTTGGCGCAGTGCACGCCGATGCCGACGAAGTCGGCCTGCGCCTTGGCCGGGTCGGCCTTGGCCTCGGCGGCCTCCGGGGAGGTGGCACCGAAGACCTTGTTGATGTCGACGGTGGTGTTCTCCAGGATGGTGTTGGCCGTCGACACCGCGCCGAAGTCGCACCCGGCCTTGGTGTAGGTGGTCCACGGCGCCGGCGCGTTCTTGCCGTCCGGGCCGACCATGGTCGGCGCGCTGTCGGCCGGGGTGGGCACCGAGGTGTCGGCCACGCCGTCGGTCCAGTAGGCGAAGCTGCTGGCCGAGTTGGAGTTGCCGTCCGGCTTGTAGTAGCGGTACGAGTTGGAGACCGCCTGGCCGTGCTTGTCGCCGTAGACACCCGTGATCGAGGTCAGGATGTCGTTGCCGGTGTGCGCGATCAGCGGCGTGTGGTGGTTGGTGGACAGCGTCCCGTTGCTCTCCAGGAAGTCGAGCAGATGCGGCATCTGCTCCAGGTCCGAGGGCACGTTCGGGTTGTCCCGGGTGAAGTGCACGTTGTCGAACTGCAGGTAGATCACGTGCTTCACGTCCCGGCCGTCGGCCGAGATCTGACAGCCCGTCTGCTGCTTGGGGCCCCGGGGCCCGGGGTCGGTGGCCGACGCCGTGGTGGCGGAGACCAGGCCGAGGCCGAGCCCTGCCGTGAGCGACAGGGCCAGCACCTTGCTCTTGCGCATCCTGCTCCCTCTCTGGGCGCGATCGCGCGCCCGCGACGGAACGCGCGTAGATCGCCGATCGGGGGAGCACCGCGGCCCCCCGTCGTGCGTGCCACAGGCTGCCACAGCGGAGCCGAACGCAACAGGAGGCGTGTACGGGCAAGGAGTTAAGTCGCGGTGAACAGGGGTGGGTTCAGGCCGACGGTGCGGGAACCGGCCATCCGGGCTCCGGACGATCGGCGTACAGGTGGGCCCACTCGCGGCGGAACGGGTCGAGGCCCAGGCCGTGGTCGGTCAGACCGAGCCGCTCGGCCACCCCGCGGGAGCCCCGGTTGTGCGGCAGGATCATCGCGTGGACCGGCAGGTCGGGGCTGTGGCGGTGGGCCGCGTCGATCCCCGCCCGGGCGATCTCGGTCGCGTAGCCGTGCCCCCAGTGCGCGGTGTCCAGCCGGTAGAACAGGTTCCAGTTGCCCCGGCCGGTCAGCTGCACCCCGCCGATCCCGATCACCTCGGGGGTGCCGCGCAGCCGCACCGTCCAGTAGCTCAGGCCGTCGTCCGCCCAGCGCGCCGCGGCCCGCGCGATCCACTCCCGGGTGGTGGCCGGCTCCAGGTGCCGGCCGGCCGGGTCGTGGCCCCAACCGCCGGGGTCGGCGTTGATCCGGTACAGCGGGTCGAGGTCGCCCTGGTGCACGGCGGTCAGGTCGAGCCGCTCGGTCAGCACGGCACGCGGGTCGTCGGTCATCCGTCGAGGGTAAGCAGCGGCGGGCGGCGGCAGCCACCGGGTTTAGCGGCCCGTGCTCCGGGGCCCGTCCGACCCGCCCCGGCGTGCCAGGAACTCCGGCCGGTCGGAGCCCCAGCGACTCGGGCCGGTGGCCCAGCTGCCGTGGCCGGGCAGCGGCGGGCGCGGGTGGCGCAGCAGTCCGTAGCCGCTGGGCGTCTCGGTCAGGTACGGGGTCGGGTCCGCCCCGGCCGGCTCGTCCCCACCGGTCGGCCGGTCCGCCCCGGCCGGGGTGGTCAGCAGCCAGTGCGCGGTGCCCGCCAGCGAGTACCGCAGGTGGGCGCCGGCTCCGGTGCGCTGACGCTCGGTCAGCGCGCGCAGCACCCCGGCCGCCACCAGGTAGCCGGTGCCGTGGTCCAGCGACTGGGCCGGCAGTGCGCCCGGCTGCTGCGCCGAACCCTCGCGCAGCGCGATCCCGACCCGGGCCTGCACCAGGCTGTCGAAGCCGCGCCGCCCGGCCCACGGCCCGTGCCACCCCCAGGCGTTCAGCTGCACCAGCACGGTGCCCGGCAACTGCTCCGGGGTCAGCCCGAACCGGTCCAGCGCCCCCGGCCGGTACCCGCTGACCACCACGTCCGCCGCCGCGGCCAGCTCGCGCAGCACCGCCGCGTCCGCGGGCCGGTCCAGGTCCAGCAGGGCGGAGCGCTTGCCGAAGCCGGTGTCGGCGTGCGCGTCCGCGGTCTCCGGCAGCCGGGGCGAGTCGATCCGCAGCACGTCGGCGCCGAGCAGGCCGAGCGTGCGGGTGGCCACCGGTCCGGCGATCACCCGGCTCAGGTCCAGCACCCGCACCCCGGCGGCCGGCGCGTCGGCCGGCGCCAGCCGCCGCCCGGAGCCGGGCAGCACCCACCGCTCCACCAGCGGCAGCCCCGGCTCGGGCTCGGCGGCGCCCACCGCGACCGCCAGTCCGCCCGCCGCGTACACCGCCTCCTGCACCTGGACGGCCTTCTCCCCCGCCAGCTGCTCCGCCAGCGCCCCGGCCGACGCGTCCGGCGCCAGCCCGAGCCCGCTCAGCAGCCGCTCCCGGTGGTGCGGGTAGTTGGCGTGGGTGCGCACCCAGCCGTCGGCGGTGCGCCAGAAGCCCGAGTGCGGCGCGAAGGTGTCGCCCGCCCGGCCGTCGATCCGCAGCAGCTTCTCGCTGCGGAAGGCCGCGGCCACCGCACCCTCGTCGACCAGCAGTCCGGCCACCGGGGCGCCGCCGCGCGCGGCCCGCAGCTCGGCGGCCGCCAACGCGCAGGCCGCCACCGCGGCCCGGGCCTGCCGGCGCACCGGCAGCCGGGCCGCCAGCACACCGGGCACCTCCCGGTAGCCGATCCGGTCGACCAGCTCCGCCGGTCCGCCGAGCGCCGCCCAGGCACTGCGGGTGAAGTCGTCCGTCATCTCACCAGTGTGCGGGCCTGGCCAGCCCGTTCGGCAGTCGGGTCGCCCCGTCGCCCTTGGCCGCGTTGAGCTGGGTCTGGGTCAGGAAGAACGCACCGGTCAGGTCCGCCCCGGCCAGCCGGGCGTCGCGCAGGTCGGCCCCGATCAGGTCGGCGTCGCGCAGGTCGGCGCCGGTCAGGTCGGCCGCGATCAGGTACGCACCGCGCAGGTCCGCGCCGCGCAGCTCGGCCCCGCGCAGCTTGGCACCGATCAGGTCGGCCCCGCGGCGGTCCCGCTTCCGGCCCGGCACCCGGGCCCGGGCCAGCTCGCTGGCACGCAGCAGCAACGCGTTCACCTTGGCCCGCTGGGCCGGCACGTCCAGCTCGACCAGGTGCTCGGCGGTGAGCTCGGTCAGCTCCTCGGTCTCGACCAGCAGCGTGCGCAGCTCGGGGTGGACCGGGGCGGCCGCGGCCAGGCCGAGCGCCTCGTCCAGGTACCGGACCAGCTCGTGCAGCTGGCGCAGCACCGGGAAGGCGCGGAACATCAGCGGCGCGCTCTTCGGGTCCTGCCGCCAGCTGACGCCCTGGAAGGTGCCCTGGGAGAGGTGCTGCCCGGCGCCGAAGCAGTCGTAGACCGTGCAGCCGTTGAAGCCCTTGTCGCGCAGGTCCGCGTGGATCCCGCAGCGGAAGTCCTCGCGCAGGTTGCGGCAGGGCTGCCCGGCCTCCTTGTTCACCGCGAAGTCGGTCGAGCGCGCGAACGGCAGGGCCACGCAGCACAGGCCGAAGCAGCCGGTGCAGTCGGCCAGCAGGTTCAGGCGCGTCTCGGTCACGGCGGGGGTTCCTCTCCACGGGGTTCTGCCGTCGAGTAGAGCCCAGGAGCGGCCCGGCGGTCCAATCCGGCCGGGTGGCCGCGCCGCGAACGGCCGGCACCGGGGCGTCACGGCTGGATCACATCTGGTCGGGGTGCGGGACGTAGCCCGGGTTGCCCGGCTGGCCGGTGTACGGCTGCTGCTGCGGCGCCGGCTGCGGCGGGTAGGGCTGGCCCTGCGGCGGAACCGGGGCGCCCTGCGGCGGGAGCGGCTGACCCTGCGGGGCCGGGTAGGGCTGGCCCTGCTGCGGGAACGGCTGACCCTGCGGGGCCGGGTAGGGCTGGCCCTGCTGCGGGAACGGCTGGCCCTGCGGCGTCGCGAAGGGCTGCGAGCCCGGGTCGATCGAGCCGGGCGGGAAGGCCACGCTCAGCTGGTCCATCTCGTCGCGCCAGTAGCGGTGGATGTTCAGCCGGCTCGGCTTCGAGTCGGTCGGCAGCTGCAGGTACATCGAGCTCCACACCGTGGCCCGCTTGACCCGGGTGACCGGGAAGGCCTCGCGCGGGAAGACCGCGACCACGTCGCCGGGCCGGTTGGTCCACCGGTTGGCGATGTTCACCACGACCGAGCTGTTGGTCAGGGTGAGGAAGTAGAACTTCCGGGTCAGGGCAACGATCAGGCCAAGGCCGGGGACCTCGTCGAAGATCGCGTTCAGCCACGGGCTCGGACCCGTCTCCACGTGCACGCACGCGATGAAGGTCTCCCCGGGCGGTGCCACCTGGGAGAGCCGCTCGATGACCTGCTTCTTCTGCGTGGCCCGGCGAATTGCCATAGTTACGTCCTCTTGCCCCGTCTTGTCCGGCGCCTGGCAGCGCGGTGAAATCGGCTGAGACTAGCAGGTGTTGATGGCGGGTCGAACAGCCCGACCCCCGGCACCTCGCGGTACCGGGGGTCGGGGTCGAACTACCGGTGGTTACCGGTCACTTCATGCTGCCGGTCATCGCGTTGACCAGGGTTCCGGACGGGTCGTCGGCCTCCAGGGAGTAGGCGAAGATGCCGCCCAGGCCCTTGGTGGTGGCGTACGAGCCGCGCGCCGTGATGGCCTGCGGGGTGTCACCGGTGAAGAAGTTGGTGCCGTCGTAGATCCACGAGCTCTGCGTGGTGGGGTCCCAGTGCACGTTGGCCGAGCCGGTCTTGCCGGTGGCCACCAGCTCCTTCCAGAACGCCACCCCGGCCGACTGGCTGGTGGACTGCGCCGCGGACGGGCCGGTGGCGGTCGAGTAGAGGCCGCTGTTGGCCCCCGCCGGCACGCCGGTCCAGCCGCGGAAGTAGAACGGCACGCCCAGCACCAGCTTGCTCGCCGGGAAGCCGCCCTTGATGCCGTAGGCCGCGTCACCGTTGACGAAGGCGTTCACGCCGTTGTCCACGGTGTACTTCTCGGTGCCCGGGGCGATCGGGTTGCTCGGGTCGTTCGGGCTGTTGTACAGCGGGTCCTGCAGGTTGGTCGGACCGGTCGCGTCCCAGGCGCCGTGCATGTCGTAGGACATGATGTTGCCGTAGTCCAGGTACTTGCCGAGCTGGTCGGTCTGCAGGTTGGCGATCTTGTCCTGGCCGCTCGGCAGCGCCGCGGTGAGCAGGAAGTGCTTGCCGACGCTCGCCCCGTAGGCGTCCAGCTCGTTGCGGAACTCGGCCATCAGCGCGGTGTAGTTGGCGCTGTCGGCGGCCGAGTAGTGGTTGCCGGTGTGGCCACCGGCGGAGGCCGGGTACTCCCAGTCGATGTCGATGCCGTCGAAGATGCCGGCGCCCGAGCCGGTGCCGCCGGAGGCGTCGCCGGAGATCCCGGTGGGCAGGTTGCCCTTGATGAACATGTTGATGCAGGAGGAGACGAACTTCTTGCGCGAGGCGTCGCTGGCGGCGACGTCGGAGAAGTACTTCGAGTAGGTCCAGCCGCCCAGCGAGACGGTGAACTTGAGGTTCGGGTACTTGGCCTTCAGCTCGCGGATCTGGTTGAAGTTGCCCTTGATCGGCTGGCTCCAGGAGTCGCTGGTGCCGTCGACGCTGATGTCGCCGGTGTAGCCCTTCTGGTAGTCCGCGAAGGCGTCGCCGCCGCCGTCACCGGCGCTCGGGTTCGACTCGTTGGCGTCGGTCGCCTTGATGGTCTCGAAGCAGGTCAGGTTGGTCGGGTCGATGTTCTCGAACGCGTAGGTGACCGTGTTCAGACCCGCGGCGGCACCGGTCTTCGCCAGGCTGCTCGGGTAGTAGGCGTTGCCGTAGATGCCCCACTGCGCGAAGTACGCGGACTTCACCGCACCGGTCGGCGCGGCACCGGTGGTGACGGCGACCGGCGCGGACTGGGCGCTCGCGTGGCCGTCCTTGTCGTAGCCCTGGACGGTGAAGGTGTAGGCGGTGTTCGGCAGCAGCGAGCTGACGGTGACCGAGGTGCCCATCGAGGTGGCCACCAGGTTGGCGCCGCTGTAGACGTAGTAGCCCGGCACGTTGCCGTTCTGCGCGCCGTCGGTGGACGCGGCCCAGCTCAGCGTCACGGCGTTGTTGTGCACCGCGGCGGTCACGCCGCCCGGGGTGCTCACCAGGCCGTCGCCGCCCGGGGCGGTGCCGCCGGAGGCGGTCGCGGTCGGGGTGGGCGTGGGGGTCGCGCTCTGGGTCGGGCTGGCGGACGGCGAGCTCGACTGGGTCGGCGAGGCGCTGGCCGTCGGGGAGCTCGACTGGGTCGGGCTGGCGCTGGGCGAGGCGCTGGTGCTGCTCGCGCTGGCACTCGGCGAGGCGCTGGTGGAGCCGCCGCCCGGGCCGGTGAGCGCCAGGTCGTCCGCGTAGTAGGTGCCCTGGCCGTACCAGCCGTGCACGTAGACCGTCACCGAGGTGGTGGACGCGCCGGTGGTGAACGTGGTGTTGAGGTTGGACCAGGCGGTGCCCGAGGTCCAGGTGCTGGTGTCGGTGGTGCCGGTGCCGCTGACGCCGAGGTAGGTGTAGCTGCCCTTCAGCCAGCCGGACAGGCTGTAGCTGGTGCTCGGGGTGACCGTGACGGTCTGCGAGCACTGGGCGCTGTCGGACGCCGAGGCCGCCGCCTGCAGGGCGTAGCTGCCGGTGTGCGGGGCGGTCCCGGTGACGCTGCCGAGGCCGGCGGAGCAGGTCCAGCCGGTCAGGTTGCCGGTCTCGAAGCCGCCGTTGGTCAGCAGGTTGGCGCTCGCGGCGCCGGCCGAGCCGCCGAGCACGGCGGTCAGACCGGCCGCACCGGCGCACAGGGCGGTCGCGGTGGCGAGCGCGGTCACGTTTCGAAGGGGGCGTCGAGCGGTCTGGGGCCGCTCGACCGGCCGCGCAGCAGTAGCGCGTTCGGGCATGGTCGCTCCAAAGTCGCGCCCGGACTGTGGGGGACCGAGCGCCGTGGGGGGGAGGGGTACCTGGGTCCGGCCGGGTGCGCACCCGGCCCGCCCTGCTTCCGCGGATTGGCGCTGAACGTATGGCCTGGACCAGGTCCGGGTCAACAGGTCTGTACCAATCTTCAACCAAGGAAGCACTCCCCACCGGCCAGAACGTCCCGATTGGCCTGGCAATGCGGCCATCGTGCGCAGCAGTGGTAAAGACCAATCAACGGTTTCGGTCACGCTCGGTCAGCATCATCCGCACCGGGTGCAGTTGGCAGGCCGTCAGCTTTGTCCCCGAACAGGCTCGCGGGCGGCGCGCCCGATGCGAGAGACTGCGACGATCAGCCGTCCCGCTCACTCCCGTGGAAAGACCGGTTCATGACGACTCCTCCGCCCCCGTTCGACGCGCCGGGGCAGCCGCCCGTCCCGCCCCAGCCGACGAGTGCGCCGGGCGCGGGCGCGCCGGTGTACGGCTACCCGTTGCCGAGCCCCGAGTACGGCTACCCGCAGCAGCCGCCGGCCCCGCCGCAGGACTACGGCTACCCGCAGCAGCAGCCCGCGCCGCCGCAGGACTACGGCTACCCGCAGCAGCCCCCGTCCCAGGCCGGCTACGGCTACCCGGCCGCGCCGCCCGCCCCGCCGGCCGGCCAGCCGCTGGTGACCATCGGGGACATCGCCGTGACCAGCACCGGCATCGTCACCCCGGCCGGCCAGATCCCGCTGCAGGGCACGGTCTGGACCGCCACCGACATGTCCCGCACCGAGGAGCGGATCGCCCCGGCCGGCATCGTGCTGGCGATCATCTTCTTCCTGTTCTGCCTGGTCGGCCTGCTCTTCCTGCTGATGAAGGAGAAGCGCACGGTCGGCCACGTGCAGATCACCGTCTCCGGCGGCGGCCGGTACCACACCACGTCGATCCCGGTCAGCTCGCCGCAGCAGGTCATGGACCTGATGAACCGGGTCAACTACGCCCGCAGCCTCTGCGTCTGACCCCCGGCACCCTCCGCACCCGGCACCGTCCGGACCCGCCGCCGCGAGGGGGCCGCGGGTCGACGGGCGCACGGCGCACGGCGCACGGCGCACGGCGCACGGCGCACCTGCTGAGGACCCGGCAACGGCGGGAGCCGCAGACCCTCGTGG
>NZ_JBHYKG010000134.1:0-22124 GCF_042741245.1 Kitasatospora sp. NPDC058965 | reverse complement strand
ATCACCACCGCCGGCACCACCGCCGGCACCGGCTGGTTCGGCCAGCAGATGCTCAACGAGGCCAAGTCGCAGGGCTTCACCCCCAACAACTTCTCCATCATGCCGTTCGACGGCGGCTTCAGCGGCGCCGCCGCCCAGACCGCCGCCCTGACCAGCTTCAACACCCTGCTGCAGAACACCTTCGGCTGGAGCGCCGCCACCGCCTACGCCCACGAGGGCGTCTCCATGATGAACGGCCGGACGGACTCCGCGGAGTACTTCACCCAGGCGGACTTCCAGACGGTGCTGGACTACGCGACCGCGCACGGCCTGGCCCGCTACACCTTCTGGTCCGTCAACCGCGACCGCCAGTGCACCGGTTCGGTCGACCCGGGCCTGTCCGGCTCCTGCTCCAGCGTGGTGCAGAACCCGTGGGACTTCACCAAGTACACGGTGAAGTTCGCCGGCGGCGCCCCGGTCACCACCCCGCCCACCACGGCCCCGCCGACCACGCCGCCGCCCACCACGGCCCCGCCGACCACCAACCCGCCGACCAGCCCCGGCGGCGGCAGCTGCACCGCGGCGCCGTGGAGCTCCAGCACCGCCTACAACGGCGGTGCGGTGGTCTCCTACGCGGGCCACAAGTGGACCGCCAAGTGGTGGACCTACAACGACGTCCCCGGCGGCCCGGCGGGCGTCTGGGCCGACAACGGGTCCTGCTGACCCGGGCCGGAGAAGAGCCGTGGGCGGCTGCCGGGGACCCGGCAGCCGCCCATCGGCGTCGGTCGACTCGGAAGTCGACTCAGAGGTCGACTCAGAGCTGGCCGGACTCGGAGATGGTGACCTTGGCCTTGGGGGCGCCGCTCTGCGAGCCGAGGCCCTCGATCTTCTTCACCAGGTCCATGCCCTCCTCGACCTCGCCGAAGACGACGTGCTTGCCGTCCAGCCAGTCGGTGACGACGGTGGTGATGAAGAACTGCGAGCCGTTGGTGTTGCGGCCCGCGTTGGCCATGGAGAGCAGGCCCGGGCGGTCGTGCTTGAGGGTGAAGTTCTCGTCCTCGAACTTCTCGCCGTAGATGCTCTTGCCGCCGGTGCCGTTGCCGCGGGTGAAGTCGCCACCCTGCAGCATGAAGGCCGGGATGATGCGGTGGAAGCTGGAGCCGGCGTAGCCGAAGCCCTTCTCGCCGGTCGCGAGGGCGCGGAAGTTCTCCGCGGTCCGCGGCACGACGTCGTCGTACAGCTTGAACACGATCCGCCCGGCGGGCTCGTCGTTGATGGTGATGTCGAAGTAGACCTTGGTCGTCATGCCCCTATCCTGACATCTCGCCCGCGCAATGCCACTCTCCGGGTACCCCGTGTCACCCTGGGCGCTTCAGGTCGCTCCCGAACCATGCGTGATCCCTTGACAGTTGGCGACGGCTCCAGCAGGCTCGCCGCAACCTGCCGGAGGGGAGCGAGCCAGTGGTCGCACAGCAGCGCGAGCGGTCCGGTCGGCGAGGGGTGCTGCGGGTGCTCGCGGCCGTGGTCGCGGTGGTCGTCGCGCTCGCCGTGGTCGTGGTGGTGGCGGTGGCGACCCTCGGCGTGCGGGTGGACGGGCACAGCATGCAGCCCACCCTGCTGGACGGCCAGCGACTGCTCACCGCGCCCGGCAGCGGCGGCGCCGTGCACCGGTTCGACGTGGTGCTGCTGCGCCCGACCGGGCGGGACGCCACCGTGGTGAAGCGGGTGGTCGGGCTCCCCGGCGACCGGGTGGAGATCCGGGCCGCCACGGACGAGCCGTACCAGGTGCTGGTGCAGCCGGGCGGCGCCGGGGCCTGGTACCGGGTGGACTTCCCGGCCTGGGCCGGCCAGGCGCACCGGACCAGTGACTGCTGCACCTCCGACGGCACCCGGACCCCGGTGGCGACGGCGCAGACCGTGCCGCCCGGCCGGTTCTTCTTCCTCGGCGACAACCCGGACGGCTCGGACGACTCGCGGACCTTCGGCTGGGGCCAGGTGAGCGCGGTCAGCGGGCGGGTGGCGCTGCGGGTGTGGCCGCTGGACGTGCTGGGCGGGCTCGGCGCGGGGCCGGTGCTGACGGCGATTCCGAACCCGGCGGAGCAGTCGGGCTGACGGTCGGCCGACCGGGCCGTTCGGGTCGGGCCGTTCGGGTCGGGGCGCGCCGGTCGGGCCAGGCCGGTCCGCTCGGGCCGGTCCGCTCAGGCCGGTCCGAGCAGGGCGACCCGGGCGAAGACCTCCGCGATCCGCCGGGCCGTCTCCTCCGGCTCGGCGCTGGGCTGCACCAGGTGGCTCGCCGTCAGCCGCACCGCCGTCTCCACCGCCAGCTCCCGCTCGGCGGGGCCGATCGCGGGCCAGGTGCGCGCCGCGTAGTCGTCGAGCATCGCCGAGGCGGTGGCGAAGGCCGGCTCCGCCCGCACGGTCAGGTACGACAGCAGGCCCCCGTCCCCGTCCCGGGCGCTGGTCAGCATCGCCTTGACCAGCGGATTGCGGCCGGCCAGCCGCAGCGTGAAGAGCACCGCCGCGCCGGCCGCCGCGTGCGGGTCCGCCCGGTGCGCGTCCAGCTGCTCGCGGATGCCGGTCAGGCAGTACTCCAGCTCCCGGTTGAACAGCGCCTCGCCGAGCGCGTCCTTGGAGCCGAACTCGTTGTAGACGGTCTGCCGGCTGACTCCGGCCGCGGCCGCGACCTGCGTCATCCGCAGCCGGTCGAACCCCTCGGCGGCGACCAGGTCGTGGGCCGTGTCCAGCAGCCGGTCCCGCAGCAACGACCGGACGGTCTCCCTGATCCATGCCATCGTCCGAGTCTAGTCACGGCCGAGCTGTGCACTCTATTGACAGCTCGTCAGTAGCTGCTTACCTTCTGGACACACAGCCGAAATATGTAAAGCGCTCCGGGGGTGTCAGGGATGGGCGCCCCCGGAGCCGGCCGTGACACATCGGCTCCCTGCGCCCTCACGCAGGACCACGGTTGGAGTGCCCATGAGATCGAATCGACCCACGAAGAACGACCCCAGAGGCGTCACCCGCTGGCGGCGTTCGGCCCTGGTCGCGCTGCCCGCCACCGCCCTGGTGGTCGGCATGACGGTGGCGATGACCGAAGGCGTGCTGGCCGCGAACCTCTCGCTGACCAGCGTGCCGTTCACCCTCTCCTCCACCACGGTGGCCGCGCCCAAGGGCCTGGGCACCGTGCTCACCACGATCACCGCCGGCAGCTCCACCGCCGCCGCCGAGGTCGGCCTGCCCAAGGCCGGGCTGGACGGGGTCTGCATCCACGCGGTGCAGTCGGTCAACCTGCCGGTGATCGGCACGGTCGGCACCTGGTCGCTCAACATCTCCTCGCCCGGCGCCGCGACGCCGCTGACCACCGCCCAGCTGGCGGCCGGTCAGGGCATCCAGGCGAACAACCTGGTGCTGGACGCTCAGGCGGTCAAGGGCGCCAGCGCGACGCTGAACGCGACCGCCACCACGCCGAACCAGATCGGCGCGGCGGCCGACAGCGCCAACATCAAGGGCACCGGCATCTCGGACGGCACCACCGGTCAGTTCGGTCTGGACGCCACCGGCGGCGAGACCGACATCAGCGGGCTGAAGGCGAACGCCAACGGCGCCACCATCGGCGGCGCGATGACGCTGCCGAACCTGTCGATCGCGCTGGCCAACGGCGACACGGCGGGCAAGGGAACCGGCGGCGGCGACTGCTGACGCCCCTTCGAACGCGGTCCGGGCGGTCGTCGCACCGCGCCCGCCCGGGCCGTTCCAGTGGGACACCCACGGCAGGTCGGACAGCAGGCGGAAGGAACGAGGAGCATCCATGGCAGGCAATCCGCTGGCCGCGCTCAACCGGGCGCGCCTGGCCTGGCGGCGCTGGCGCCGCACCCGGCCCTTCTGGGCCGCGATCTGGACCGCGCTGGGCGGCCTGGTGATCCTCTTCCTGCCGCTGGCCCCGTTGGGACAACTGCTGCACGTGGGGATCGGCGGGATCAGCGGGATGGCCGGCGGGGCGATCCTGATGGCGCTGGCGCTGCTGATGCTGGTGCTGCCCGGCCAGCGGTACACCGCCGGGGTGATCGCCGTGATCGTGGGCGTGGCCTCGTTCCCGCTGACCAACCTGGGCGGGTTCTTCGTCGGGATGTTCCTGGCGATCCTGGGCGGCTCGATGGCAGTGGGCTGGATGCCACAGAAGCCGTCGGGCCGTCGGCGGCTGTTCGGCCGGCGCCCGGCGGCGGGCGGTGCGGGTGGCACGGGCGGTGAGGACGAGGCGGACGGTCCGGACGGCGTGGACGCTGCGGTCGTGGCGGTCCGGACAGCCGTCGCGCGCGAGGCGGTCGAAGGCGGTGCCGTCGGATGAGGGCGCCCCGACTGCGACCCGACCGGCTGGCCGCCTGGAACGGGCGGATGCTCGCCCAGGCCGCCGACGGCACCGTGCGGCGCACCCGCTGGACCCGCTCGGCCGCCGTGCTGCTGCCCGCCGCGCTGACCGTCGGCGGCCTGGGCAGCGCGCTGGCGCACGGTGTGCTGGCGGCCGGCTTCAACGTCACCAACACCCCGTTCACCCTCACCTCCAACGGCGTCTCCGGCACCGGCTTCGGCGCCATCCTCAACACCCCGACCGTCGAGGCCGCCGACGGCAGCACCTCCACCACCACCGCGATGGCCCGGGTCGGCTTCGCCAGCGCGGGCCTGGCCGGACTGTGCGGGATCGTCCACCAGTCGATCGCCGGACTGCCCTACTCGCTGCTGCTGACGGCGGGTCAGACCGTGACCGCCACCGCGCCCGCCACCTTCACCACCGACATCAGCGCGGCCAACCTCTACATCGAGGCGCCCAACCTCTCGGCCGGCGGCGCCACCACGCTGCAGAACGCGGTGCTCGGCATGTCGGCGGACCAGGTGATGGTGGCCGGACAGAGCCTCACCGGCGCGCAGGCCGGCGGCTTCGGGCTCGGCTCGGCCGGCTCCGGGCCGGGTGGCAGCACGGTCAACCTCTCCGGCCTGAACGCCAGCGCGCACACCGCGGAGATCGCCGGCTCGCTGACCCTGACCGGGCTGAACATCAGGGTGGTGCCCGGAACGGCCACCACGTGCTGAGCCGACTCGCCACCGGGTGGCGCTGGTTCCGGGCGTTCCGCCGGACCCGGCCGTTCTGGGGGTGCCTGTGGCTGGTGCTCGGCGGCTGGACGGTGCTGAAGTTCTCGCTGAGCTCGCTGCAACTGGTCGCGGTCACCGGGTTCAACGGGGTGGCCGGCTACCTGGTCGGCGGCGGGATGATGCTGTGCGGGCTGGTCCCGCTGGCCGCGCCCGGGCAGCGGTACACCTTCGGGCTGCTCGGCACGGTGCTGGCGGTGGTCTCGCTGCTGGTCTCCAACCTGGGCGGGTTCCTGCTGGGCATGCTGCTCGGGGTGCTGGGCGGGGCGATGACCACCGGCTGGGGGCCACCCCGCCGACGGCGGGCGGCGCCGGCCGCCGAGGAGCCGAGGTGACGGGCCGTCCGGTGGTGCTCGCACGCCGGGCCGCCGCGGTGGTCCTGGCGATGGGCGCCCTGGTCGCCCTCGCGGTGCAGCCGGGCCGGGCCGCGAGCAGCACCCTGCCCGGCGAGCCGACCCCGCTCGGCATGCCGTTCCTGCCCACCCCCGCCGCCATGCACGTCACCATCGCCAGCATGCTCGCGGTCGGGCTGACGGTGCAGACCGGAGTCACCGTCCGGCTCTCCGACGGCACCACCCGCAGCACCACCCAGTACACCTTCACCAAACTGGCCGTCAGCAGCCACATGCACGTGACCCACACCGCGCCCGACGGCACCGCGATCACCATCGACCTGCCGCAGAGCGCCTCGCTCGGCGGCACCGACACCGCGGGCGCACCCGAGACCACGGTGATGTGGGGCGACATCTCCAACATCTGCGTGCCGGTCCTGGGCCTGCCGATCTGCAACGTGCAGGGCCTGTTGAACTTCTTCGGCTCCTTCATCTCGCTGACCGCCGGCGCCACCAACTTCGTCGGCGACATCTACGGGATCCGGACCACGGACGACCACGCCGCGCTCGACTCCACCAACAACCCGGTCCACCTGCCCGGCACGATCACGGTGACCAGCCCGTGAGGCCGGGGGAGAGGGGTCGTGGGGAGAGGGACCGTGGGGAGGGGAGCCGTGGGGAGGGGCGCACGCACTGGCGGCGCAGCGCGCTGGTGGCCGCACCCGCGCTGCTGGCGGCCGGGGTGGCCACCGTGCTGCTGACCCGGGGCGCGCTGGCCGGCGGGCTGGTGATCCAGGGCGGCACCGTGCAGCTGACCACCAGCAGCCTGTACGGCACCCACTACGCCGCCGCCGTGGTCGACCAGGGCTACGAGAAGCCGGACGGCACCACGGCGGTGGCCCACCCGCTGCGGATGGGCTTCGCCAACGGCCTGCTCAACGGCCTCTGCCTGGCCCAGCAGCAGCAGATCCTGGGCGCCACCTACACGTTGCTGATCACGCTGGGCGACGCCGACCCGGGCAGCTGGGAGATCACCACCCAGAACACCGTGCTCGACCTGCGCAGCGCCACCGGGGTGCTGGACATGGACGGCCTGGTGGACCTGAACATCAACGGGCCCGACGTCACCACCATCACCGACGCCTCGGGAGTGCCGGTGCCCAATCCGTTGAACAGTCCGGAGAACCGGTTCGGCATCCAGGCCGGCTACGCCAAGTTCGACCAGGTCACCGCGACCGTGCACGACCTGCAGCTGCCGGGCCTGCTGCGCACCCCCGGGCTGAAGATCTCGGTCAAGCCCGGCACGGTCAACTGCCCGGCGCCGCCAGCGCCGACGGGGACTCCGGGGACGCCCTGACGGCGCGCCGCACGTGCGGCAGCTCGTCGTCCAGCCAGCAGGCCGAGTCGCCGGTGAGTACGAGGAGCTCGGCGAAGCCGACGCCGATCCCGCGGAACCCGAGCCGGGGCGCCAGCACGCACAGCCCCGGCGCCAGCGCCGGGGGCGCGGGCGCGCGGTGGCCGAGCAGCCGGGCGGCGCGGGCCAGTGGGCCGGTGGCGGGCCGGTGCGGGCGGACCGGGCGCAGCAGCGGTCCGGCCGGGCGGTCGTAGCCCTGCTCCTCGACCAACTCCATCGCCGCTGCTGTCAGTTGTTCGGCCGTGGCGCCGGACCTGGCGCGCGCCAGCAGCAGCTCGCGGTGGCCGGCGAGCTCCTGGACGAGCAGCTCCCAGACCGGATTGGCGCCCAGCACGCCCGAGTAGCTCACCACCGCTACCCGCCCGCCGCGCAGCGGGGCGCAGTCCAGCTGGTACGCCGTCCCGGCGGCGAGCCGGGTCGGGCGGCCGCGGCCGCAGGTCCGCGCACCGATCCGGGCAGCGGGTGCAGCGGCGAACTCCCGCAGCCCGGCGGCCGCCAGGGCCTGTCGGAAGGCGAGCGCGAGGTGCAGCTCGGTCATCCCCGGGCGCAGCCCCGCGGCGGCGTGCTCGGCGCAGTCGTAGGCCAGCCGCTGCAGATCGCGGAACTCGTCGAGCTCGGCCTCCTGGTAGGGGAAGCGCGTCGGACTGATGGGCATGGCACGCCGTCCTGGTCGCCGGTGGGGGAGCTGGCTGGTACGGGTTGTTGAGTGCTACTCAATTGAGTGGAACTCAACAGTAGAGTCCGCCGGTCCGAAGTCAATACAATGCGCACGTGCCCGCGCTGCCCCGCCCCGTACGACGCCTGTCGGCCGACGACCGGCGGCAGCAGATCCTGTCCGCCGCACGGGAGTTGCTGGAGCAGCACGGGATCGAGGAGGTCTCGGTGGAGACGGCGGCCCGGGCCGCCGGCGTCTCGCCCGGTCTGCTCTTCCACTACTTCGGCTCGCAGCGCCGGTTCCGCCACGCGGTGGTGGACCTGGTCGCGCAGGAGCTGCTGGACAGCCTGCGGCCCGACCCCGCACTCAGCCCGGCCGAGCAACTGCACGGCGGCATCGTGCAGTTCATCGCCTTCGTGAGCCGCCACCCGAGCCTCTACCTGACCGTCGTGCGCCACCAGTCCGGCGGGGCCCGGATGGCCAGCCTGCACCGCACGGTGCGGATCGCGCTGGCCGAGTGGATCGTGGCCGGCCTGGCGAGCGCCGGTGCGCCGGACGCTCCCGCGGTGCGGATGGCAGTGGCGGGGTGGCTGGCGTACATGGAGGAGGTGGTGCTGCTCTGGCTGGACCGCCCGGCCTTCGGCGCGGTGGAGCTGGCCGAGCTGTGCGAGACCAGCGCGTACCGGTTGATCGAGGTGGCGGTCGCGGATCCGGAGGGGTGGGCACGGATCCGGGCGGCGTTGGAGCTGCGGCCCTCCCAGTAGAGGAATGTGACATGGTACTGTGCGCGCCATGTCCAAGAGCGAGCTCGACCAGCTGACCGCCGAGTTCTTCGGCGCCTTCGACAACCGCGGCGGCAAGCCGGCCGACGTGGACCGGATCCGCCGCCTGATGATCCCCGGCGGCGTGATCGTGGTGACCGGCCCCGGGTACACGGCCTACACCGTGGAGGAGTTCGTCGCCCCGCGCGAGAAGTTGCTGAGCGAGGGCCGGCTGGTCGAGTTCCACGAGTGGGAGACGAGCGAGCGGACCGACATCGCGGGCGACGTCGCCAGCCGCTTCGGCACCTACGCGAAGGCCGGCCTGCTGGACGGCGAGCCGTACGAGGGCGAGGGCCACAAGACCTTCCAGTTCGTCCGCACCCCGCAGGGGTGGCGGATCGCGGCGTTCTCGTGGTGGGACCAGCCCTGACGGCGCGGGGAGGGGCGGGTCGGGTCGGTCGTGACGGTCACGGCCGGGCCCGGCTGGTGTTGTAGTACCCGCCGATCGAGACGGCGAGGACGGCGCCGTGTGCCGGGTAGGCGGCGGCGGTCAGCTGGGAGCGGCTGTACTGCTGCCAGTCGACGTAGTACGAGGTCTTGACCGACGGGTACTTGAGCGTCACGTCGTGCGCGGCCGTGCCGTCGTCGAGCAGCGGCAGGTAGGGGGCCTGCGCCACCTCGACCGTGGCGCTCGGTTGCCCGGTCGTCCTCGAACCGGCGGGCGGCACGAAATCGGAGCTGATCGGCACGGCGTACCGCACCCTGGCCACATTCGGCCGCGCGGCCGCCGCCGCGGACTCGGAGGGGGTCGGATCGTCCGGCGGCCGGTGCGCGTCGTCGAATGCTGCGACCAGCCCGGGGTGTTCCCCGCGGTACAGCGGGGTGCCGATCCAGTCGGGATGCCACCCCGCGGCGGCCAGGGCGGTGTCGAGCTGGGCGAGTCGAGGCCGGAAGTCGCCGTCGAAGGCCTCGTACACCGTGGTGGCCCTGGAGCAGGTCACCGGGATCCAGGTCTGACGCGTGATCGCGAAGCCGTGGTCGACCCAGCCGGTACTGCAGGAGTCCGCCACCGTCGTCCCCAGGTAGGTGGCCCAGGGCAACGCGGCACGCAACTGGTCGAGCTGGCGGTCCAGCTGGGCGGTCAGCGCCCGGTCCGCCGCCCGGGCGGCGGTCGACTGCGCTGCCTTCGCGACGTCCGGCTGCGGCTCGGGCCGCAGGCTCAGGTAGATCCAGCCGGCCAGTCCGAGGATCCCCGCGAGCACCACGCCCGCGGCCACTGGGCAACCACGCGGCAGACCTCCACGTCCGGACACCGAGCCCACCCCCATGAGTCATCAGTCGCATACGAGCGTACGTAGGGTCAGATACCAATCCCAGCAGATTGGTTGCCCTGCACCGCGCCGCCCGCGCGGCCCAGTGGCGAGGACGAACGCCGATCCGTCCCCACGGAGCGCCGTGGTCGGTCCAGGCCCTCGACGGACTGCTGGGCAACAGTGGCCGGCGGGGCGTTGCGGGGTGGGGCCGCTGGGTAGGGTGGTGCTTCGGGACGGGCGGGGCGAGGGGATCGGGGAACACGTGGCCATGGAGTTCGACCTGCCGGTGGTGGACAGTCCGGAGGCGGTGAAGCTGGCGGCGGAGCTCACCGAGGTGGGGAACGAGCGGTTCCTGCGGGCGGTGCTGCGCGACCGGGTGGTCTTCCACCACCGGAGCGGCGAAGGCCTGCTGGGGTGGCCCACGGATGCGCCCGAGGTGACCGAGCCGACCTCCAGCCTGCTGCTGCGGGCGATGCACACCAGCTTCGCGGCCCACCTGCCGCTCAGCCTGGCGCCGGACCTGTTCTGGTACACGGTGGTGCACGAGGTGGCGGTGCACGTGCGGCTCAACGCGGACACGTACGCGGAGCTCTTCACCCAGAAGCCGGGCGAGCGGCCGATCATCACGGTCCAGGACGACAACGCCCCGCTGGACTGGGAGCACTCGATCAACCTGGTGCGCGGGCCGCTGGCCGACGCGATCGGGGAGGCGATGACGAGGCGCTTCCTGCCGCGCTTCTCCACCACCGGCGTGACCGAGGCCACGGCGGTGCTGGTGGCCTTGATGGACGTGGTCACTCCGTACTACCGGTTCTGCTGGCTCACATTGTGCGGGATCCCGCGGATCAGGCTGGAGGGCACGGCCGAGGACTGGCGGATGCTGGCGGTGCGGTTGCGGGAGCTGGCCGAGCCGTTCCCGGGGTTGGCCGACTGGTTCGCGGGCCTGCACCCGGTGCTGGACGCGATCGCGGCCACCGCCGCCGGGGCGCCGGTGGACGAGGAGTTCTGGCGCTCGTGCTACAAGTACCGGTCGGCTTCGGGCGGGCCGACCGTGACCGGGTGGATCAACGCCTTCTTCGCCCACGACTACCTGGACGAGGGGCCGCGCCCGAAGGAGGAGTTCGGGCCGGGCGGGTCGGCAGTGGCGACCTACCCGTCGCACGTCTCCCGCGTGCCGTTCGTCTGGAAGACCCCGGCCGGTGTGTACAACATGGCGTTCCTCGGCGGCGTGCTGGGCATCGAGCGGGACGGGGAGTGGCTGCGGCCCCGGCTCGGGAACGCGGTGGTCCAGGTGCTGCCGCACCTGGACCGGGACGAACGCCTGCCCGAGCCGTGGACACTGGCCGACATCCAGCGCGCGCGGAATGTGCTGGACGTCAGCATCCTGGACCCCGCGCCGGCGGTGAGCCTTCGGGGCGAGGCGATGGTCGCCGACTGCGTGATCGAGGCCGGGGGCATCTGCTACGTCCGCACTCCGGACGGGGACTGGTACCTCGGCGAGTTCGTCTCGCCCGAGCGGGGCGTCGAGCTCTGGTTCAACTGCGGGCCGGACCTGGCGGACGCGCTGCGCGCGTTCTGACCGGCCGTCAGTCCTCCGGGTTCCACACCGCCAACCCCTCCAGGGCCCGCGCGTGGTAGTAGCGGTCCGTCATCGGGGAGTCGAGCAGGTCGCAGGCGCAGGCGGACAGGGCCGGGTGGTGGTGGGTGAGGCGGGGGTCCTCGGCGAGGGGGACGGCCGTGACCAGGGCGGCCTGGCGGACCTCCGCCTCCGGGTCGCGCAGGAACGGGGAGACGGCGCCGAACAGGAGGGGGCGCATCGCGCGGACTGCGTCACGTTCGGGGTGCAGGTAGCCGTGCAGGCGGTCGAAGTCGGCGTTCCAGTCGTTGGCGTCGTAGGCCAGGAAGCCGAGCCAGTCCAGCAGGGCGGCGCGCAGCGGGCGCGGGCGCTGGGTGCGCTGGTGGCGCTGGTAGAGCTGGTAGGTGCCGACCGTGGCGGTGCGCGGGTCGGGCAGGATCGCCGCGATGTACTGGGCCGCGTAGACGGCCGGCGGGTAGATGCTGTTCTGGTGGCGGAGCGGCTCCAGGTCGTGGTCCAGGGCCCGCTGTTGGACCGTCGGGTCCGGGTCGAGCAGCGCGGCCAGGGCCGCGGGCACCGAGCGGACGTCGCCGCGGGCCATGTAGAGGTCCGGGTCGGCCCAGTCCGTCTCGCGGAGCAGCGCCTCGGGCGTGGGCAGGCTGTCGGGTATCGGGTAGGTCGGGGAGCCTGCGGGGTGGTTGCCGGTGGTCACGGGCCTAGGCTATGCGGCTCCCGGCCCCCGGTCACCCCCGGACGGCCCGTCAGAACCCACCGGACGGCGGCCCGGTTCAGTGCTCGGGGTGCCGGACGGGCCGTCCGGTGGCCAGCGCCTGCTCGGCCGCGGCCAGCAGCCGGACCACCCGGAGGCCGAACGCGAGGTCGCAGGGGCCGTTGTCGGCCGGGTTCCGGGCGGCGGCCAGCAGCGCGTCGACCGCGTGCCCGAAGGCCGGCACCGGATCGCCGCCGGGAGTGGGCAGCTGCGTGCTGTGCCGGCCGTTGCGCAGCTCGACCTCGAAGGCGGCCCGGTCGACCGGGGTGCTCAGGCTCAGCTCTGCGGTGCCGACCGCGCCCCCGGTGTGCTGCAGGTCCAGCCGGACCGTGCCGTGCTCTCCGGGCGCGGCCGAGAGCCGCTCGACCTCGCCGAGTGCGGGCAGCAGCACCGAGAGCGCGTGCGGGCCGATGTCCCAGAGGGCGCCCTTGGTCCGGCGCCAGGGCGAGGCGGCGTACGGGCTGTCACCGCTGGTGAAGACGGCGGAGAGCCAGCGCACGGTGCCCGCGGTCCAGCCGCCGGCGGCGGCCTGCCGCTCGATCCAGTCGGCGCGCTCGGGGTCGAACCGCAGGGTGAAGAAGACCTGTCCGGCCACGCCGTGCTCGCGTGCCGCGTCGAGCACGGCCCGGGCCTGCGCGACCCCGGTGGCGACGGGCTTGTCCAGCAGTAGGTGGCAGCCGGCCCGGGCGGCCCGGACGGCGACCTCGGCCTGCACCTCGGGCGGCAGGGCGACCGACACGACGTCCACGTCGGCGAGCAGTTCGTCCAGTTCGCTGAACGCCCGCACGCCGTGCGCGGTCGCCAGCTCGGCGGCAGCCTCGGGTCGGCGCCCCCAGACGCCGGCCAGTTCCACGTCGGGGTGGGCGGCCAGTGCGGGAGCGTGGACGCGCTGCGCCCAGGGGCCGGTGCCGAGGAGTCCGATGCGCATGGCGGCAGCTTGTCACAGGGGGCGCGGCGGCCGACGCCCGGCCCCGGACGGCGGCGGCTGCCGTGCGGGGCGACGGCCGGTCAGGCCGCGGCGCCCATCACCCCCGTCGGGTCCTGGTACACCGCGTCCAGGGCCAGCAGGGCGGCGCCGCGCGCGGTGCCGGTCAGGCCGAGGCGGGAGAGGACGATCTCGCCGCCGCCGGCCTCCGGGGCCATCACCAGCTCGTGCACCTGGCGGGTCACGGCGTCGATCAGGTACTCGCCGAAGTACGCGAAGTGGCCGCCGAGCACCAGCAGGCGCGGGTTGAGGATGTCCGCCAGCAGGGCGAGCCCCGGGGCGAGGTGGTCGGCGATCCGGTCCAGGGCGGCCAGGGTGCGCGGATCGCCCGCCCGGGCCCGGTCGCGCAGCTCGGCCAGCCGGGTGTCCAGGTCGATCATCGGGTCGGCGACCGGGTCGCCCGGGTCGGCGGCGTAGCGCAGCAGCGCGTCCCGGCCCACCATGGTCTCCCAGCAGCCGCGCCGCCCGCAGGCGCACGGCTCGTCGGACGGGACCAGCCGCAGGTGACCGACCTCGCCGGCGTACCCGCCGGTGCCGCGCACCAGTTGGCCGCCCGCGATGATCCCGACACCGACACCGGTCTGTCCGCTGACGAAGACCAGGTCGCGCACGTTGTCGGCGGAGGTCAGCACGTACTCGGCCAGTGCGCCGAGCTTGGCGTCGTTCTCCAGGTGCAGCTCGGGGGTGCCGGGGCCGAGCCGGCGGCGCAGCTCGGCCAGCGCCCGCACGTCCCGCCAGCCGATGTTGGAGGCGTACTTGACCACGCCCGCCGCCATGTCGACCGCGCCCGGGGTGGCCAGGGTCAGGCCGACCACGTGCCCGCCGTCCGCGCGCACCGCGTCGGAGGCCTCCTCGGTCAGCCGGGCCACCGCGTCCAGGGCCGCCGCGGGGCCGACCGCCCGCACGTCGAGCGGGACGCTGCGCTCGAAGGCCACCTCGCCGCGCAGGTCGAGCGCCAGCACGCCGACGTAGTCCACGTTGACCTCGGCGCCCAGGCCGTGCACCCGGCGCCCGTCCACCTCGACCGCCTGGCCCGGGCGGCCGACCGAGCCCCGGTCGCGCTCGGCGGCGCCCTCGCGGACCAGACCGCCGTCCAGCAGCTCGGCGATCAGGTGGGACACGGTGGCCTTGGGCAGCCCGGTGTCCTCGGCGATCCGGGCCCGGGACCGCGGGCCCTCGTCCCGCAGCAGTCGCAGCACCAGGCTCAGGTTGGCCCGCCGGGAGGCGGACCTGTCCCGCGCGACAGCGGGTCGCGCCATGGCCAGGTCGCGTACGCCCGTGCCTTGCAGCGCCTGCTTCACCAAAGGCTCCTCTCATCCGGTGGGGGCCAGCCTATTGACTTGGCCGGGGTTAGTTCAAACAATAGCCGAACGAATTAAGACTTGTTCGGTCCTGATCGAGCCTGTTTGATCTAGCTTCACTCCGAGCAGGTTCGCGCATCCTCCCCTCGCAGATTCCTCCGCTCCTCCAGGAGACGCACGTGAAGGCAAGATCCCACTCCCTGGCCGCCGCGCTCGCGGTGCTCACCGCCGCCGCCGTGGTCACCGGCTGCTCCTCCAGCGGCTCCGGCACCAGTGACGCGGCCGGTTCCTCCGGCGGCGTGGTGAAGCTCGACTTCTGGGGCTGGGCTCCCGGCTACGACCAGTCGGTCGCCCTGTTCAACCAGACCCACCCGAACATCCAGGTGACGTTCGACAAGACCGCCTCCGGCGGCAAGGGCGGCTACACCAAGATGCTCACGGCCGCCAAGGCCGGCAACGCGCCGTGCCTGGCCCAGGTCGGCTACGAGACGCTGCCGAGCTTCGCCGCGGCCGGCGCGCTGACCGACGTGAGCAAGTACGCGGCCGACGCCAAGTCCCAGTTCGCGGACTGGACCTGGAAGCAGGTCACGATCAGCGGCCAGACCTACGGGATCCCGGTCGACACCGCCCCGATGGCGCTGATGTACCGCAAGGACCTGTTCGCCAAGTACGGCATCGACAAGCCCCCGGTCACCTGGGACGAGTACGCGGCCGACGCCGCGAAGGTGCACGCCGCCGACCCCACCGTCTACCTCGGCGACTTCGGCAACGACTCCTACAACTACGCGGGTCTGGCCTGGCAGGCCGGCGCCGGCTGGTTCGGCACCGCCGGCGACCAGTGGCAGGTCACCGTGAACAGTGCCGCCAACCAGAAGGTGGCCGGCTACTGGCAGGGCCTGCTGGACAAGAAGCTGCTCAAGACCGACCCGAGCTACGACCCCTCCCTCTACGCCGACATGGGCAGCGGCAAGGTGCTCTCCGACGTCAACGCGGTCTGGGACGCGCCGATCATCGCCAGCAGCGTCAAGGACGGGGCCGGGCAGTGGGCGGTCGCGCCGATGCCGGTCTGGGACGCGGCCAACCCGGTCTACGGCAACGACGGCGGCTCGGCCACCGCGGTGCTCAAGGGCTGCGGCCACGCCAAGGAGGCCACCGAGTTCGCCACCTGGATGAGCACCAACGCCGACAGCGTGAGCAACCTGATCAAGGTCACCGGCATCTACCCGGCCGCCACCTCGGGCCTGTCCAACGCCGCGCTCTCCGCGCCGGACACGTTCTACGGCGGCCAGACCATCTTCGACGTCTTCAAGGCCGAGACCGCGCACATCAACACCGACTGGACCTGGGGCCCGACCATGACCCAGACCGCCACCGACCTCGGTGACGGGCTCGGCCAGGCCGGCACCGGCGGCACCACGGTGCCGAACATGCTCACCACCGTGCAGGGCAAGACGGTGGCCGCGATGAAGCAGCAGGGCCTGAACGTCGCCGGCGGCTGACCCGTCACCACCTGATCAGTCGTCAGTCCGGCGGGGTCGCAGGCCGGCTCCGCAGCACCGAGGAAGGCAGCACCACCATGACCACCGCCCTGCACGAGCGAACCGCCGGCCCGGCCACGGCCGTCGGCGCGCGCCGCACCGGCCGGCGCCGCCGGCGCGGGCGGCCCGTGGCCCTGTTCCTGGCCCCGTTCCTGGTGCCGTTCGCGGCCTTCTACCTGGCGCCCATCGGATACACGCTCTACCAGAGCCTGTTCAAGATGCACCGCTCCGGGCTCGGGCTCACCGCGCCCACCCAGGTGTTCGTCGGGTTCGCCAACTACGCCACGGCGCTGGGCAACGCGGACTTCCGCGCGGCGCTGCTGCGGGTGCTGCTGATCGGCCTGGTCCAGGTACCGCTGATGCTGCTCTTCGCGCTCGGTCTGGCCCTGCTGCTGGACGCGAGGTCCACGCTGTTCAAGCGGTTCTTCCGGCTCGCCTTCTTCCTGCCGTACGCACTGCCCGGGGTGGTCGGCGCCATCATGTGGTCCTACCTGGTGGCGCCGGGCCTGAGCCCGATCACGGCGGCCGCCCACCACCTCGGCCTGCACCTGAGCCTGACCTCGGACGCGATGCTGGCGCCGACCATCGGCAACATGCTCACCTGGGGCTGGACCGGCTACAACATGCTGATCATCTACTCGGCGCTGCAGGCCATCCCGGCCGAGCTGAGCGAGGCGGCCACCATGGACGGCTGCTCGGCCTGGGGCATCGCCTGGCGGATCAAGGTGCCGCTGGTGCGCCCGGCCCTGGTGCTGACCACGGTCTTCTCGATCATCGGCACCGCCCAGCTCTACAACGAGCCCGCCATCCTGCGCAACGTCGCGCCCAACCTGCCCTCCACCTACACCCCCATCTCCACCGCCTACGACGCCGTGAACGCCAACAACTTCAACGCCGCCGCCACCGAATCGGTGATCCTGGCGCTGCTCGCCTTCGTCCTGTCCTTCGGCTTCCTCAAGCTGGTCCAGCGCAAGGGAGCCGCACTGTGACTCGCACGAACCACCTCTCCCGCTACCTGGTGCTCGGCGTCCTGCTGCTCGCCTCGGTCTACTTCCTGGCCCCGGTCTGGTGGCTGCTGGTCTCCAGCACCAAGACCAACACCGACCTGTTCACCGGGAACGGCTTCTGGTTCGGCCGGTTCGCCCTGTTCTCCAACGTCCACCAGGTCTTCGTCCAACAGGGCGGAATCTACTGGCAGTGGCTCGCCAACAGCGCGCTCTACGCCGTGGGCGGCGCGGCGGTCAGCACCCTGATCGCCGCGCTGAGCGGCTACGCCCTGGCCAAGTACTCGTTCCGCGGCCGGGAGTTCACCTTCAACTCGGTGCTCGCCGCGGTCCTGGTGCCGCAGCCGCTGCTCGCGGTGCCGCTCTACCTGATGTTCTCCGGCGTGCACCTGGTCAACACCTACTGGGCGGTGCTGCTGCCCAGCATGGTCAGCCCGTTCGGCGTCTACCTGGCCCGGATCTACGCCGGCGCCTCGGTGCCGGACGAACTGCTGGAGGCCGGCCGGATCGACGGCGCCGGCGAGCTGCGGATCTTCGCCAGCATCGCGCTGCGGGTGATGTCGCCGGCCCTGGTCACCATCTTCCTCTTCCAGTTCGTGGCGATCTGGACCAACTACCTGCTGCCGGTGCTGATGCTGGCCAACGACCGCCTGCAGCCGGTCACCGTGGGCATCGTCGGCTGGCAGGCCCAGCGCGGCATCGGCCCCACCGCCGTCCCGTTCAACATCGTGATCACCGCCGCCGCGATCTCCGCGATCCCGCTGGTCGTCCTCTTCCTGTCCCTGCAACGCTTCTGGCGCTCCGGCCTGACCGCCGGCAGCGTCAAGTGAAGGAGCCCGGCGTGACCGCCCGGTACCACCTGCGCTTCCAGCTCCACCCGGGCTCCGAGGCCAAGCAGCAGGCGAGCGAACTGGCCGAGTTCTGCGGCGAGTCCGGGGTCGAGGAGGTCGTGCTGCTGCTCGGCGCCGAGGAGCTGTACGACGGGCACGGCGACGGCGACCTGCTGTTCGAGACGGCCGCCACCGCGACCGGCGTGCTGCGCGAGGCCGGGCTGACCGTCAGCCTCAACCCGTGGATCACCGCCGGGCACGCCGACCGCGGCCGGGCGGACCGGCTCGGCTTCGCGCCGATGGTCGACCCGCACGGGCGCGCCGCCGCCGCGCAGGCCTCCTTCGCCTGCCCGCGCTGGCGCGACTGGCTGGTGGCGCAGTACGCCCGGTACGCCGAGCTCGACATCCGGGTGCTCTGGCTGGAGGACGACTTCCGCTACCACAACCACGCCCCGCTGCACTGGGGCGGCGGCTTCGAGCCGCTGATGCTGGAGCGGTTCGCGGCGCTGGCCGGCGAGCCGGTCGAGCGGGAGCGCCTGGTCGCGGCCGTCACCGCGCCCGGCGAGCCGCACCCCTGGCGGGAGCTGCTCCAGCAGGTCTGGCGCACCGCCCAGTTGGAGGTCGCCTCGGCACTGGCCCGGGCGGTGGCCGAGCGCTCCGCCGGGCGGGTGCAGCTGGGGCTGATGAGCTCGGAGCTGGGCGTGCACGCCGTGGAGGGCCGGGACTGGCCCGCGCTCTTCCAGGCGCTGAGCATCGGCGGACGGGTGGCCCACCGGCCGCACTTCGCCCGGTACAGCGACGCACCCGGGCGCGAACTGAGCTTCTCGGTCTGGATGCTGGAGGCCCAGCGGGCGCTGCGCCCGGCCGGGGCGAGCAGCGAGCCGGAGATCGAGAACTGGCCGCACACCGCCTGGTCGAAGTCCGACACGCAGACCTGGTCCGAACTGGTGGCCGCCCAACTGGCCGGCTCCGACGCGATGTTCCTCAACGTGCACCCGATGCAGTCCGGGCGGGCGCTGCGCTTCCCCAAGGTGGCCGACCTGCTGCGGCGTTCGCGGCCCGCGCTGGACCGGATCGCCGCGGTGCGCCCGGCGGACGCACACAGCCGGGGCGTGTGGCTGCCGGTGCCGGACCAGCCGGCCGCCCGGGTGCGGACAGGGGCCGGCGGCGAGCCGGCCGAGCTCGCGGTGGACGCGCTGCCGGCCGCCGACCACCTGCTGCGCTACGGGGTCCCGGTCACCGCCGGACCGGCGCCGGTGGCGGCCCTGTTCGGCCGGCTGGCCTGGGGCTTCGAGGACGCCGAGCTGGAGCGGCTGCTCCGCGGCGGCCTGCTGCTGGACGGCACGGCGGCCGACGTGCTGGTCCGCCGCGGCTTCGGCCGGCTGCTCGGACTGGAGTCCCTGGAGCTGGTCGACCGGGAGGCGGCGGACCCGACCGGGCCGTACGCACTGGAGCGGGTGGTGCGCGACGCCCAGGAGGAGGCCTGGCTGAGCGTCAACGTCCAACCCGCGCTGGCCCGGCTGGTCCCGGTGCCCGGGGCCGAGGTCTGGACCGAGATCCTGACGCCGGGTCAGCGGGTCTGGGGCCCCGGACGGTTCGTCTTCCGCAACGCACTCGGCGGCCGGGTGGCGGTGCTGGCGGCCACCGCGCCGCAGCTGCTGCCGCACGACGACGACGGCCAGGCCCTGCTGCACGGCGCGGTCCGCTTCCTGGAGGGCGACCGGCCCGACCTGCCGCTGGTCAGCGGCGGTCCCCACCTGATCCCGCAGCTCTGGGAGGCCGACGGCCGCCGGCTGCTGGCGATCGCCAACGGCAGCGCCGACCCGGCCCGCCCGCGGCTGCACCTGCCCACCGGCGGCGGACGGATCGCCCACGCGACCCTGCTCGCGCCGCTCACCCCACCGACTCCGGCCCGTCTCACCGCGCAGACCGGCGGGCCGAGCCTCGACCAGGACCTGCCGCACCGCGGCTGGTTGGTCGTGGACGTGCACTGACTCCCGAACCCCCTACAGAGGAGACTCCGTGTTCCCCCCAACACGCGCGGCCCTGCTCGCCACCCTCACCAGCGCGGCGCTGGTCCTCGCCGTACCGGCGGCCACCACCCCCGCGGTGGCCGCGACCGGCAGCGGCTACACCGTCACCGTCTCCGCGGCGACGTCGTTCGGCAACATCACCGACAGTCCGGCCGCCCCCTACACCGACAAGGACGGCACCTTCCACTACCAGGAGTCGGCCGCCCTGTACGGCGCCAACGACAACCGGAACTGGAGCTTCTTCACCGGTACGGACTTCGACTCGGCCACGGCCGACAACGCCCTGGACAACGCCGTCAACCCGGCCAACTCCAGCGACAAGAACAACGACACCACCTGGCGGTGCAACAACAGCCCCACCGGGCTGGGCGCCAGCTACGCCACCGGCAGCACCAGCTACGCCCAGAAGAACTACTGCGACCTGGTCGGCACCTGGGTCGACCCGGACACCGGCAACTGGTACGGACTGGTGCACAACGAGTTCACCCCGGAGCCGTTCGGCGACGGGCTGCACTACGACGCGATCGACTACGCGGTCTCCACCGACCAGGGCAGGACCTGGACCATCAAGGACCACGCGATCACCTCGCCCTACAGCACCACCCGCGGCGACACCACGCAGTTCCCCGGCCAGACCTACTACTACGGGGACGGTGACCAGCGGCTCTACGTCGACACCGCGTCGGGCTACTTCTACGTCTTCTACGGCTCCCGGGTGGTCGACAAGTCCGGTGGCTGGAAGGCCTTCTACGAGCACGCGGCGCGCGCCCCGATCTCGGCGAAGATGGCACCCAGCTCCTGGCAGAAGTGGTACAACGGCAGCTGGTCGCAGCCGGGCCAGGGCGGCAAGGAGAGCAACCTGGTGCCGGTGGACGGCACCAACTCCACCGGGTACACCCCGCCCGCGGCCGAGTACAACCCGGCCAACACCGGCACCTCCGCCCAGCAGATCGCCGCGGGGCAGATGCCGGCCACCTCGCCGCTGTTCGTGATGGACGTGACCTACGACGCCTACCTCGGCCTGTACATCGGCGAGCCGCAGGCGGTCGACCAGAGCGGCAACGCGCCGCAGCAGTACTACGCCACCAGTGACCTGTCCTCGCAGAAGTGGTTCCTGCTCGGCGACAGCGGCAGCTACCACACCGGCTCCTGGTACCGCTGGTTCCTGGACGGGGCCAGCCGGACCACCAACACCGTGGTGGGCAAGACCTTCCGCTCGTACTGCGCCTGGTCCTGCGCGAACGGGTCCAACGGCCAGTACGTGAACCTGACGCTGGACGGGCCGACCCCCGCGGCGCCGGTGGACACCACCCGGACCTACCGGATCGCGAGCGGGGCCGGGCAGACGCTGGCCCAGGTCTCCGGCGGCTCGGCCACCACCTCGGTGGCCACGCCCACCGGCTCGGCCCTGGAGGGCTGGACCTTCGCCTCGAACGGGGACGGGTCCTACACCATCGCCAACGCTGGCACCGGGCAGCTGCTCGGGGTGGACAGCACGCGCCAGGCCGGCCGCGCCTGGGGGGCGCAGCCGACCGCGACCACCGCGGGCGGCGGCGGGTCGACGGTGGGTCAGCAGTGGTTCGTGCTGACCGGCGCCGGCGGGTCGGTGCGCCTGGTCAACCGGTACAGCGGCCTGGTGCTGGGCCTGTCCGGCAACGCCTCCCGCGCGGCCGAGACCGCACCGGCGCGCAGCTGGACGGACACCAGCGGCAGCTCGGTGGGCGGCGGGCGGACCGCGGCCGAGCAGACCCTGACGCTGACCGCGACGGGGGGCGCCGCGGAGACGGTGAGCGTGGCCAATCCGGGCGCCCAGTCCACCGCGGTCAACTCCGCGGTCTCGCTGCAGCTCGGCGCGACCGACTCGGCCGGCAAGCCGCTGACCTTCAGCGCCACCGGGCTGCCGGCCGGCCTGTCGATCGGCGCGGGTGGGCTCGTCTCCGGCACGCCGACCACGCCCGGCACCGGCACCGTGACGGTGACGGCCTCCTCCGGGACGGCGAGCGGGTCCACCAGCTTCAGCTGGTCCGTCAGCACGGCACTCGGCGGCACGCACACGCTGGTGGCGAGCGGGAAGGCGCTGGACGACCCGAACCACTCGACCACGGCGGGCACCCAGCTGATCACCTGGACGCCCAACGGCGGCAGCAACCAGAACTGGGTCTTCACCCAGCAGACGGACGGCTCCTACCAGATCGCCAACGGCCAGTCCCAGCTCTGCATGGACGTCAGCGGCGGCTCCACCGCGGCCGGCGCCCAGGTGATCCAGTGGACCTGCACCGGCGGCACCAACCAGCGCTGGATCGTCACCGCGGTACCCGGGGGATACACGGTGGCGTCCCAGAAGAGCGGTCTGCTGCTGACCACGGCGAGCAGTTCGGACGGGTCGCTGGTCACCCAGCAGTCCGACACCGGCTCGGCGCTGCAGCACTGGACGATCGGCTGACCCGATCGTCCCCAAGCCCCGGTGGGCTCCCCGGCGCGCGGTCCGGGGA
>NZ_JBHYKG010000133.1:0-22275 GCF_042741245.1 Kitasatospora sp. NPDC058965 | reverse complement strand
CAGCTGTGGGCCCGTGCGCGGGCCGCGCTGGTGGCCGCCCCACTGGTCCCCGGGCCGGCCCGGGCCCCGCTGCTCGCGCTGGCCGGGGCCGCCACCGTGCGGCGCTACTGAGCGAGCCGGCGGGCCAGCTCCGCGGCCGCGGCCCCCGGGTCCTCGGCCGCGGTGATCGCGCGGACCACCACCACCCGGGTGGCGCCGGCCGCCAGCACCTGGTCCAGGTTGCCCAGGTCGATGCCGCCGATCGCGAACCACGGGCGGTCGGTGTCCTGCTTCGCCGCGTACTCCACCAGGCCCAGGCCCGGCGCCGGACGGCCCGGCTTGGTCGGGGTGGGCCAGACCGGGCCGGTGCAGAAGTAGTCCACGCCCGGCTCGGCGATCGCCGCGGCCACCTCGGACTCGGCGTGGCAGGAGCGGCCGATCACCACGTCCCGGCCCAGGACCGCCCGGGCGGCCGGCACCGGCAGGTCGTCCTGGCCCAGGTGCAGCACCTGGGGCCGGGCCGCGTGCGCCACGTCCGCCCGGTCGTTGACCGCGAAGAGCTTGCCGTGCCGGGCCGCCGCGTCCGCGAACAGCTCCAGGTACTCCAGCTCCTGCTTGGCCTCCAGGTTCTTGTCGCGCAGCTGCACGATGTCGACGCCGCCGGCCAGCACCGCGTCCAGGAACTCGGGCAGGTCGCCCTGCTCGCGGCGGGCGTCGGTGCACAGGTAGAGCCTGGCCGCGGCCAGCTTCGCCCGGTACGCGGCGCCGGCGGTCACAGGGAGAGCGCCTGGGCGCGGCGCTTCACCTCGGTGCCGCGGTTCTCGCGCAGGGCCTGGATCGGGCTGCCGGGCAACGACGGGTCATCGGTGAAGAGCCACTCCAGGATCTCCTCGTCGGTGAACCGGCCGTCCCGCAGCACGGTCAGGGTGCCGGCCAGGTGCTTGACCAGGCCGTCGTCCTCGATGAAGGCGGCCGGCACCTGCAGCGCGTTGTTGGGACCGCGGCGCACCGCGATCAGCTTGTGGTCCTTGACCATCTGACGCACCTCGGTGACCAGCACCCCCCAGCGCTCCGAGATGTCGGGCAGGTAGGCCCAGTCCGTGACCAGGGCTTCAATGGTGGATTCCGTCTCGCTACTCACGGGACCAGCCTGCCACCTGTCAGGCCCGGCGCGCACCCACCGCCGACTTCAGGGGCACCTCCGGGTCCGCGGCCGCGGCCGGATCGAGCTGCGGGCGCTGCTCGACCAGGCGCCGGCCCTGGGCCAGGTCGCGCGGGCGGTCCACGGTGAGCAGCGCGGTGAGGGCGCCGTCGCGCAGCCACAGCGCGCTCCACTGCGGGTCCTCGGGCGAACCGCGCCACACCAGCTCGTCGCCGGCGGCGTGCCGGCCGGCGTACTGCACCATGCGGCCGAACTGCTCGGACCAGAAGTAGGGGACCGGGTCGTAGGGCAGGTCCGTGCCGAGCACCGCCGCGGCCGCCGCGCGGCCGGAGTGCAGCGCGTGGTCCCAGTGCTGGACGGTGATCCGTCCGCCGAACCGGGCCGAGGGGTAGGAGGCGCAGTCGCCGGCCGCGTACACCCCGGGCAGCGAGGTGCGCAGCCGGTCGTCGGTGACGACGGCGCCGGTGGCGTCCAGCTCCACCGGACCGCCGGCCAGCCAGCCGGTGTCGGGGCGGGCGCCGATGCCGACCACCACCTGGTCGGCGGGCACCGCGGTGCCGTCGGCCAGCCGCACCGCGCCGGGCTCCACGGCGGCGACCCGGGCGCCGAGCCGCAGCCGGACCCCGGCCTCGGCGTACCAGCGCTCCATCGGGGCGGTCAGCTCCGGCGGCAGGGCGTCGGCCAGCGGGGCCGCGGCGGCCTCCAGCACGGTCACCTCGCAGCCCAGCTGCCGGGCCGCGGTCGCGGTCTCGGCACCGATCCAGCCGGCCCCGACCAGCACCAGGTGCTGACCGGGGGTGAGCACCTGACGCAGTGCCAGCGCGTCGTCCAGGGTGCGCAGCAGCCGCTCGTTCCCCGCGCCGGGCAGCGGCACGGCCCTGGCCCCGGTGGCGAGCACCAAGTGGTCGTAGCGCAGCTCGCCGGCGTCGGTCGCCAGCACCCCCGCGGCCAGCCCGGTCGCGGTGCGGCCGAGCGCCAGGTCCACGCCCAGCTCCGCCCAGTCCAGCTCGAAGGCGGTCCGGTCCGCCTTGCCCAGCAGCACGTCCTTGGAGAGCGGCGGGCGGTCGTACGGCAGGTGCTGCTCCGCCCCCACCAGGGTCACCGCCCCCGACCAGCCCCCCTCGCGCAGCGCCACCGCGCACTGCGCCCCGGCCATCCCCGCCCCGACGATCACCACACGCTCATCAGCCACCGGCCCACTGTAGCGGCGGGCGTCCCACCCCATGGGCGGTCGCTTCAACGCGGTGCGGGACCGGCGTTATGGTGGGGGCATCCTCACGGGAGCCCGGCGCACCGGGCTGAGAGGCGGGCTGCGCGGCCTGCGACCGTCCGAACCTGATCCGGGTCATTCCGGCGAAGGGAGAACCGTTCTCTTGACGCGCTTGGAAGACGGTGCGCGAACCGACGTCCTGGTCGTGGGCGGCGGCATCATCGGGCTCGCGGTGGCCTGGCGGGCCCGCCAGCGGGGCCTGGCCGTCACCGTGCTCGACCCGCGGCCCGGCGGCGGGGCGGCCCTGGTCGCCGCCGGCATGCTGGCCCCGGTCACCGAACTGCAGTACGGCGAGGAGCCGCTGCTGCACCTCGGGATCGCCTCCAACCGGCGGTACGCCGAGTTCGCCGCCGAGCTGGCGGCCGCCACCGGCCTGGAGACCGGCTACCGCGCCACCGGCACCCTGGCCGTCGCGCTGGACGCCGACGACAAGGCCGAGCTGGGCGAGCTGCACGCGTTCCACCAGCGGCTCGGCCTGGACTCGACCTGGGTCACCGGCCGCGAGGCCCGCAAGCTCGAACCGATGCTGGCCCCCGGCGTCCGCGGCGGCCTGCACGTGGCCGACGACCACCAGGTGGACGGCCGCCGGCTGCTGACCGCGCTGCTGCGGGCCTGCGAGCGGGCCGGCGTCGTGCTGCACCGCGCCGAGGCCGCCGAGCTGCTGGTCGAGCACGACCGGGCGGTCGGGGTGCGCACCGGCACCGGCGAGCGGGTGACGGCCGGTCGGACCGTGCTGGCGGCCGGCTGCCGCAGCCACCGGCTGCCCGGCCTGCCGGACGGGGTGCTGCCGCCGGTCCGCCCGGTCAAGGGGCAGATCCTGCGGCTGCGGATCCCCGCGCCGTACCGCCCGTTCCTGTCCCGCAACGTGCGCGCCGTGGTCCGCGGCGCCCACCTGTACCTGGTCCCGCGCGCCGACGGCGAGCTGGTGGTCGGCGCCACCAGCGAGGAGCAGGGCTACGACACCACGGTCACCGCCGGCGGCGTCTACGAGCTGCTGCGCGACGCGCACGAGCTGGTCCCCGGGATCACCGAGCTGCCGCTGGTGGAGACCGGCGCCGGCCTGCGCCCGGGCTCGCCGGACAACGCCCCGCTGCTCGGCCCGACCGCGCTGCCCGGCCTGGTCGCCGCCACCGGCCACTACCGCAACGGCGTGCTGCTCACCCCGGTCACCGCCGACCTGCTCGCCGAGTACCTGGCCACCGGCACCGTCCCCGCCCTCGCCGCCCCCTTCTCCCCCAGCCGCTTCGCCAGGAGCTCCGCATGAACCAGATCCCGCTGACCGTCAACGGCGAGCCGCGCGAGCTCGCCGGACCCGCCACCCTCGCCGACCTGGTCGCCGAGCTGACCCGGGCCGCCGCCGGGGTGGCCGCCGCGGTCAACGAGACCGTGGTGCCGCGCGGCGCCTGGTCCGACACCCGCCTCGCCGCCGGCGACCGGGTCGAGATCCTCACCGCCGTCCAGGGGGGCTGAGCCGTGGCCGACGACCTCTTCCACCTCGGCGGCACCGCCTTCACCTCCCGCCTGATCATGGGCACCGGCGGCGCGCCCAGCCTGGACGTGCTGGAGCAGGCGCTGCGGGTCTCCGGGACCGAGCTGACCACCGTCGCGATGCGCCGGGTCGCCCCGGACACCCAGGGCTCGGTGCTGGACGTGCTGGTCCGCAACGGGATCCGGGTGCTGCCCAACACGGCCGGCTGCTTCACGGCCGGCGAGGCGGTGCTGACCGCCCGACTGGCCCGCGAGGCGCTGGGCACCGACTGGGTCAAGCTGGAGGTCATCGCCGACGAGCGGACCCTGCTGCCGGACCCGATCGAACTGCTGGACGCCGCCGAGACGCTGGTGGACGACGGCTTCACCGTGCTGCCCTACACCAACGACGACCCGGTGCTGGCCCGCAAGCTGGAGGACGTGGGCTGTGCGGCGATCATGCCGCTCGGCTCGCCGATCGGCTCCGGGCTGGGCATCCGCAACCCGCACAACTTCCAGCTGATCGTCGAGGGCGCCGGTGTCCCGGTGATCCTGGACGCCGGCGCGGGCACCGCCTCCGACGTGGCGCTGGCGATGGAACTGGGCTGCTCCGCGGTGATGCTGGCCTCGGCCGTCACCCGGGCGCAGGAGCCGGTGCTGATGGCGGACGCGATGCGCCGGGCCTGCGAGGCCGGCCGGCTGGCGCACCGGGCCGGCCGGATCCCGCGCCGGTTCCACGCCGAGGCCTCCTCGGCGATGGCCGGCCGGGCCGACCTCGACCACCGCGAGCGCCCCGCCTTCTGACGGCCCGTACGGCGGGCGGGGTACGGAACCAGGACGTGGTCGACACCCAACCGTGCCCTGCCCGCCCCTACACTCCTACGGTGGACACGACGTTGAACGACCCCCTGATCGGCGCGCTGCTCGACGGCCGCTACCGGGTCGAGGCGCGGATCGCGGTGGGCGGCATGGCCACCGTCTACCGCGGCACCGACACCCGGCTGGACCGGGTGCTGGCGCTCAAGGTGATGCACCGGGCGCTGGCCGGCGACGACGGGTTCACCGACCGCTTCATCCGCGAGGCCAAGGCCGTGGCCAGGCTCTCGCACCCCAACGTGGTCAACGTCTTCGACCAGGGCGCGGACGGCGGCGTGGTCTTCCTGGCCATGGAGTACGTGCCCGGGCGGACCCTGCGCGACCTGCTCGGCGACCGCGGCGCGCTCTCGGTGCGGGCGGCGCTGGACGTGCTGGAGCCGGTGCTGGCCGCGCTCGGCGCCGCGCACCGGGCCGGCCTGGTGCACCGGGACGTGAAGCCGGAGAACGTGCTGATCACCGACGGCGGCCTGGTCAAGGTCGCCGACTTCGGCCTGGTCCGCCAGCTCACCGGCGCCTCGGTGACCGACACCACCACGCCCGGTCAGATCATGGGCACCGTCTCGTACTTGGCGCCGGAGCAGATCCAGCCGCAGGACGGCACCGACCAGCGGGTGGACGTCTACGCGGCCGGGATCATGCTGTACGAGCTGCTGACCGGCAGCAAGCCCTACACCGGCGAGAACCCGCTGCAGGTGATCTACCGTCACCTCAACGAGGACGTGCCGGCCCCCTCGCTCGCCGTCCCCGGGCTGCCGCCGGAGCTGGACGCGATAGTGCGCGCCGCCACCGCCCGCGACCCGCAGGCCCGGCCGTGGGACGCGGTGGAACTGCTCGCCGCCCTGCAGCGGGCGCGCCGTCGGCTGACCCCGGCCCAACTCGACGCCGAGCCGCCCGCCGCCACCCGGCCGGCCCCGCGGTTCGGCACCAGCGAGCCCACCTCGGTGCTGTCCGGCCCGCCGCCGGAGCGCACCAGCGTGCTGCCGCAGCCGCTGCTGCCGCCGACCCGCCCGTACCACGAGCCGGAGCCGGTGCGCCCGGCCCGTCCGCCGCGCGCCCGGCGCCCGCGCCGCGGTCTGGTCTGGGGCGTGGTGCTGGCGGTGCTGGCCGCGGTGGTGGCCACCACCAGCTACCTGCTCTCCGGCGCGGTCTACACGACGGTGCCCGGCGTGCTGGGCCTCAGCCAGGCGCAGGCCCGCAGCACGCTGGACGGGGCCGGGTTGAGCGCCCGCTTCGTGCAGGCCTTCAGCGAGACCGTGCCGTCCGGCCAGGTGATCTCCACCGACCCGGCGGTGGGCCAGAAGGTGCAGAAGAGCGACGGGGTCAAGGTCACCCTCTCCAAGGGCCCGGAGCGGATCGCGGTGCCCGACGTCACCGGCAGGCCGCTGGACCAGGCCCGCGCCCAGCTCGGCGCGGCCCGGCTGACCCCCGGGACCACGACCGAGGACTTCAGCCCGACCGTGCCGCAGGGCTCGGTGATCTCCACCTCGCCGGCGCCGGGGCAGCCGCTGGCGCCGAACGCGCCGGTGGCCCTGGTGGTCTCCAAGGGCGCGGCGCCGGTCCCGGTGCCGGACGTCACCGGCAAGCCGATCGACCAGGCGCAGTCGCAGCTCACCGACGCGGGCTTCAAGGTGGCGCTGGCCACCGACCAGGCCTACTCGGACACCGCGCCGGCCGGTGCGGTCGCCGCCCAGGACGTGACCGGCACGGCCGCGCCCGGCAGCACCGTGACGCTGACCGTCTCCAAGGGCGCGCAGCCGGTCCCGGTGCCCGGCGTGACCGGGATGAGCGAGTCGGACGCGACCAAGGCGCTGACCACGGCCGGGTTCAAGGTGAAGACCAGCGGGCTGAACCTCTTCGGCCTCGGCTCGGTCTCCAGCCAGAACCCGCAGGCGGGGTCGACGGCGCCCAGGGGCAGCACGGTCACCATCAAGTTCTAGGGGCCGGGCGGGTCTCAGCCGAGCGGGCCGTCGCCCGGCTCCTCCTGGTAGGAGTACCGCTGCTCCTGCCACGGGTCGGCGCGGTTGTGGTAGCCGCGCTCCTCCCAGAAGCCGCGCCGGTCGGCGGTCATGTACTCCACCGCGCGGACCCACTTGGGGCCCTTCCAGGCGTACCGGCCCGGGACCACCAGGCGGACCGGGAAGCCGTGCTCCAGGGTCAGCGGGTCGCCGTCGTGGTGGGTCGCCAGGACGGTGCTCGGGTCGGCGAACTCGCCGAGCGTCAGGTTGGCGCTGTAGCCGTACTCGGCCCAGACCATCACGTGGGTGGTCCCGGGGGCCGGCGGCACCAGGTCGAGCACGGTGGCCGCGGCCACCCCGCTCCACTCGGCGTCCAGCATGGAGAACCGGGTCACGCAGTGGAAGTCGGCCCGGACCGTGGTCCGGGGCAGCCGGTGGAAGGCCTCGTGGTCCCAGCTGTGCTTCTCGCCGGAGGCGGTGGCGCCGAACACCTGGAGGTCCCAGCTGGCCGGCTTGAACCGGGGCACCGGGCCGTAGTGCAGCACCGGCCAGCCGCGCTGCAGCCGCTGGCCCGGGGGGAGCCTGGGGTCAGACTGGCCTGCTGCTGCTTCCTCGGACTGACCCATGGCTCCATGGTGACAGACGGCGGTCATCAGTCCGTGCGCGCCCCACTCCGGCACCGCACGCCCCACCGAATGCCTCAGCGACCCGCCATATGCCGAAAAAGTCTGCAAATCGGTCAAGCCGACACATAAACGAGTGAGCGTGAACTTACTGGAAATATCACCCGTAGCGGTGCCAGGATGCGTCCAACCAGAGCGTCCAGCGAGCCAGGAAAGGCACACCCCATGAAGGGCGACCCCGAGGTCATCGAGTTCCTCAACGAGCAGCTCACCGCCGAACTGACCGCGATCAACCAGTACTTCCTGCACGCGAAGATGCAGGAGAACTTCGGCTGGACCAAGCTCGCGAAGTACACCCGGCACGAGTCGTTCGACGAGATGAAGCACGCCGAGGTGCTGACCGACCGGATCCTGCTGCTCGACGGCCTGCCCAACTACCAGCGGCTCTTCCATGTCCGGATCGGCCAGACGGTCAAGGAGATGTTCGAGGCCGACCGGCAGGTGGAGGTCGAGGCGATCGACCGGCTGCGCCGCGGCATCGTGGTGATGCGGGCCAAGAACGACATCACCTCGGCCAACCTCTTCGAGTCGATCCTGGCCGACGAGGAGAACCACATCGACTACCTCGACACCCAGTTGGAACTGCTCGAGCGCCTGGGCGAGCCGCTCTACCTGTCCACGCTGATCGAGCAGCCCGAGGAGAGCTGACCGGTCAGGCCACCCGGCGGACCGGCGGCTCGGGCGCGTTGCGGGACTGCTCCGCGGTCGCCTCGGGGTCGGCCAGCCCCAGCTTGGCGGCCAGCCTGGCTGTCGGGCACGGGCGGCCGCCGTGCTCGCCGAGCAGCGCCTGGATCCGGCGCACGCAGGAGCCGCAGTCCGTCCCGGCCCTGCAGCCCTGGGCTATCTGGCGCGGGGAGTTGGCACCCGCGTCGATCGCCCGCTTGACCTGGTCCTCGGTGACCGCATGGCACATGCACACGTACATCGCGGTCTCTCCCGGGTGGTGCGGGGCTGCTGAGCCCTTCGAGCGTTTGAGCTAAGCCTTACCTTACCTGGCGGCCCGGAAACGCAGAAGACCCTGCTCCGCCGTGCGGAGCAGGGTCTTCGTCACACTCGGGCCCGGGGCTCAGTGGCCGCGGTACATCTCCGCTACCAGGAAGGCCAGGTCGAGCGACTGGCTGCGGTTGAGCCGCGGGTCGCAGGCCGTCTCGTAGCGCTGGTGCAGGTCGTCGACCAGCACCTCGTCGCCGCCGCCGACGCACTCGGTCACGTCGTCACCGGTCAGCTCCACGTGGATGCCGCCCGGGTGGGTGCCCAGCGAGCGGTGCACCTCGAAGAAGCCGCGCACCTCGTCCAGCACGTCGTCGAACCGGCGGGTCTTGTGCCCGGTCTCCGCCTCGAAGGTGTTGCCGTGCATCGGGTCGCAGATCCACACCGGCTGGGCGCCGGAGGCGGTGACCTTCTCCACCAGGGCGGGCAGGTGGTCGCGGATCTTGCCCGCACCCATCCGGGTGATGAAGGTGAGCCGGCCGGGCTCGCGGTCCGGGTCGAGCCGCTCGATCAGGGTCAGCGCCTCGTCCACCGAGGTGGTGGGGCCGAGCTTGACGCCGATCGGGTTGCGGACCTTGGAGGCGAACTCGATGTGCGCCCCGTCCAGCTGGCGGGTGCGCTCGCCGATCCAGACCATGTGGCCGGACACGTCGTACAGCTCGCCGGTGCGCGAGTCCACCCGGGTCAGCGCCGTCTCGTAGTCCAGCACCAGCGCCTCGTGCGAGGAGTAGAACTCGACGGTCTTGAACTCCTCCGGGGCGACCCCGCAGGCCTGCATGAAGCTGAGCGCGTTGTCGATCTCCTTGGCCAGGCGCTCGTAGCGCTGGCCGGCCGGCGAGTTGCGCACGAAGTCCTGGTTCCAGGCGTGCACCTGGCGCAGGTCGGCGTAGCCACCGGTGGTGAAGGCGCGGACCAGGTTCAGCGTGGCGGCGGAGGCGTGGTACATCCGCTTCAGCCGCTCCGGGTCGGGCCGGCGGGACTGCTCGGTGAACTCGAAGCCGTTCACCGAGTCGCCGCGGTAGACCGGCAGCGTCACGCCGTCGCGGGTCTCGGTCGACTTGGAGCGCGGCTTGGAGTACTGGCCGGCGATCCGGCCGACCTTGACCACCGGCACCGAGGCGGCGTACGTCAGCACGGCGGCCATCTGCAGCAGGGTCTTGAGCTTGTTGCGGATGTGGTCCGCCGAGACGGCGTCGAAGGCCTCGGCGCAGTCGCCGCCCTGCAGCAGGAACGCCTCACCACGCGCGACGGCACCGAGCCGGGCGCGCAGCTGGTCGCACTCGCCGGCGAAGACGAGCGGCGGATACGAGGCGAGGTCCGCAAGAGCGGTGCGCAGCGCCTCGGGGTCCGGCCATTCGGGCTGCTGCGCCGCGGGCAGGGTCTGCCAGGTGTGGAGAGAGTTCACGGTCACGGGACAAAGGCTACGGGGTGGCGTGGGCGATTCGTGCGTCTTGCCCGCGTGCTGAGACACGCGGCGGACAATCCCCGGACCCCCGTCCATTCCGGGCGCCGTCCCCGGACCGGCGCCCGGCGATGGGCTACTGTCGCAGCCGTGAACGCGCCGCACCCCTTCTCCTGGTGGTGGACCATCCCCGTGGTGGCCCACTGATCGCGCGTCCCTGACGACAGATCGGCCGCCCCACGGGGCGGCCGTCGTCGTACCAGGACGGCTCTCCCCGAAGCGCGGACCTCCCTCCGAACGGAAAGAAGCCGCACGTGACGAGTCCCACATCCGCCGCAGCCCTGCTCTCGCGGCTCACCGCCCCCGGCGCCCCCGCCTTCGCCCTGCTGCACCGCCGCGCCCCGCGGCTGGCGCCCGACACGGTCGAGCTGCTGATCGGCGAGGTCGGGGAGTACGGAACGCTCGCCGAGCTGCCGCTGCCCACCGGGGCGCCGGCCGACGCCCGGCCCCGGCACGACCTGCTGGCCCTGGTCCCGTACCGGCAGATCCGCGAGCGCGGCTTCGAGGCGCACGACGACGCCACCCCGCTGCAGGCGCTGCGGATCGGCGAGCAGTACGCGCTGCCGCTGGCCGAGGTGCTGGCCGCGCTGCCGCAGCTGCCGGTGACGCTGACCGAGGGCGCCTTCGACATCGACGACGAGGAGTACGCCGACATCGTCCGCCGGGTGATCACGGACGAGATCGGCAACGGCGAGGGCGCCAACTTCGTGATCCGGCGCGACTTCCGCGGCCGGCTGGCGGACTTCTCCCCCGCCCTCGCGCTCAGCCTGCTGCGCCGCCTGCTGGACCAGGAGCGCGGCGCCTACTGGACCTACCTGGTGCACACCGGGGACCGGGTGCTGGTCGGCGCCTCGCCCGAGGTCCACGTCCGGCAGTCCGGCGGCACCGTGGTGATGAACCCGATCTCCGGCACCTACCGCTATCCGGCCGGCGGCCCGACCCTGGAGACCCTGCTGGCCTTCCTGCACGACCCCAAGGAGCTCGAGGAGCTCACCATGGTGGTCGACGAGGAACTCAAGATGATGTGCACCGTCGGCGACCTGGGCGGCCAGGTGCTCGGACCGCGGCTCAAGGAGATGGCGCACCTCGCGCACACCGAGTACGAGCTGCGCGGGCGCACCTCGCTGGACGTGCGCGAGGTGCTGCGGGAGACCATGTTCGCGGCCACGGTGACCGGCAGCCCGGTGCAGAACGCGACCCGGGTGATCCGCCGGTACGAGCGCAGCGGGCGCGGCTACTACTCCGGCGCGCTGGCGCTGATCGGCCGCTCGGCCGGCGGCGGGCAGCAGTTGGACTCGCCGATCTGCATCCGCACCGCGGACATCGACCCGGCCGACGGCTCGCTGGTGGTCCGGGTCGGGGCCACCCTGGTGCGCCACTCCGACCCGGACTCCGAGGTGGCCGAGACGCACGCCAAGGCGGCCGGGGTGCTGGCCGCGATCGGCGCCCGCCCGGCGCCGGCCCGCGGCGGGGCGCAGGCCGGCGCGCCGCGGCTGGCGGACCACCACCGGGTGCAGACGGCGCTGGACGCCCGGCGGGCCGACCTGGCCCCGTTCTGGCTGCGGATGCAGCAGCCGCTGACGGCCCCCCAGGGCGAGCCCACCCTGGTGGTGGACGGCGAGGACACCTTCACCGCGATGCTGGCGCACCTGCTGCGTTCGCTGGGGCAGCAGGTGGCGGTGGTCCGGTACGACGAGCCCGGGCTGCGGGCCCGGGCGGCCGCGCACCGCGGGCCGCTGGTGCTGGGGCCCGGCCCGGGCGACCCGGCCGACCCCGCCGACCCGAAGATGGCGCTGCTGCGGCCGATCGTGGCCGAAGCGCTGGCGGCCGCGCGGACCGGGGCGCGCCGCGCGCCGCTGCTCGCGGTCTGCCTCAGCCACCAGCTGCTCTGCGCCGAACTGGGCCTGGGGCTGCACCGCAAGGCCCGGGTGTACCAGGGCGCGCAGGAGACCGTCGAGCTGTTCGGGGTCCCCCGCACGGTCGGCTTCTACAACACCTTCACCGCCCGCTGCGCCGACGGGGACCGCGAGCGGCTGGCCGCCGAGGGCGTCGAGCTCGCCTGCGACCCGGTCACCGGCGACGTGCACGGCCTGCGCGGCCCCGGCTTCGCGGCCCTCCAGTTCCACCCGGAGTCCGTGCTCACCCTGGACGGCGTGGGCATCGTCGCCGACCTGCTGCGGACCGCGGCGCCGGTGCACTGAACCCGCCGGGGGCTGGCCGGCGCGCCCGGTCAGCCCTCGTCCAGGCCCTGCTCGATGGCGTAGCGGGCCAGCTCGACCCGGTTGTGCAGCTGCAGCTTGCCCAGGGTGTTCTGCACGTGGTTCTGCACCGTGCGGTGCGAGAGCACCAGCCGGTCGGCGATCTGACGGTACGACAGGCCCTTGGCGACCATCCGCAGCACCTCGGTCTCCCGGGCCGTCAGCTGCGGGGCCGCCGGCGCGGCCGCGGCCGGCTCCACCGCGAGCCGGCGGAACTCGCCCAGCACCAGCCCGGCCAGCCCCGGGGTGAAGACCGGCTCGCCCGCCGCCGTGCTGCGCACCGCCGCCAGCAGTTCCTCGCGGCCGGCCGACTTCAGCAGGTACCCGGTCGCCCCGGCCTTCACCGCGGCCAGCACGTCGGCGTGCTCGCCGCTGGCCGACAGCACCAGCACCCGCACCGCCGGGTCCCGGGCCACCACCTGCCGGCACACCTCCGCGCCCGGCAGCAGCGGCAGCTGCAGGTCGAGCAGCAGCACCTGGGGCCGGGCCGCGCGGGCCCGCCGGACGGCCTGCTCCCCGTCCCCGGCGGTGGCCACCACCGCGAAGCCGGCCTCCGCCAGGTCGCGGGCCACCGCCTCGCGCCACATCGGGTGGTCGTCCACCACCATCACCCGCACCGGCCCGGTCACGTCGCCTCCCTGGGCACCCGCAGCTCCACCTCGACGCCCTCCCCCGGCGCACTGGTCAGCACCGCGGTGCCGCCCAGGTCCCGCAGCCGGCCCTCGATCGACTGGGCCACCCCGAGCCGGCCGGCCGCGCGCGCCTCGGCGAGCCGCCCGGGCGCGAAGCCGGGCCCGTCGTCGCGGATCGAGACGGTCACCGCGTCCGGCTCCTCCTCCAGCAGGATCCAGGCCCGGGCGGCCGGCCCGGCGTGCCGCTCGACGTTGTCCAGCGCGGCGGCCACCGCGGCGGCCAGCTCGCCCGCCACCGCGGCCGGCAGCAGCACCGGGGTGGCCGGCCCGGCGACGCCGACCCGCCCGGCCTCGTGCCGCGCCAGCAGCTCGCGCAGGTCCAGGTCGCCGCCCGCGGTCTGCCGGGGCAGCACCGCGCCGGCCATCAGCACCCGCAGCGCCCGCTCCTGCTCGCCCGCCAGCCGGGCCAGCTCGCCGCCGCCCTGACGCCGGACCAGCGCCAGCACCTGGAGCACCCCGTCGTGGATGTCCCGGGACAGCCGCTCCCGCTCCCGGGTGGCCGCCTCCACCCGCAGCGCCTCGGTCAGCGTGGCCTCGCCGGCCCGGGCCAGCTCCATCACGTACCCGATCGCGCAGCCGACCAGCACCAGCAGCACGGCGTCGTGCAGGTTGTCGCCGTCCACCCCGCCGTGCCAGAGCACGTTGGCCCCGACCAGCAGCAGCGCGGCCCCCGTGGCCGGCCGCCAACCGCCCCGGCCGGCGCAGCCGAGCACGGTGCCGCAGACCCAGATGCCGGGCAGGGTCAGCGAGCCGGCGGCGATCCGGGCCGGGGTGTCGTAGGCCCCGCTCAGGGCGATGCCGGTCAGCCCGACCGCCAGGTCGACGGCCAGCAGCGGCCACCCGAGCCGCCGCGGGTTGCCGAACGCCCGCAGGGTGGCCAGCGTCCAGAGCACCAGCGCGCCCAGGTAGATCCAGCCGGGCACCGGGTGCAGGAACCGGTGGAACGAAGCGGCGTACCGGAGCAGCGCGTAGCCCAGCGCCAGCACCCGGAAACCGCTGATGGCCCGCCAGAGCGGCAGCTCCACCGACATCCCGCCGGCGCCGACCGCCCCGTCCGGGCCACTGCGCAGTACTGCCATCCCCGCTCCCCCGACGCGGTCGTTTCCGCGGCTACTCGTGCGGCTGCTCCGGCTCGGCCGCCTGGCGCTCCTTCTCCGCGGCCTTCTCGGCCTCGGCGGCGGCCTTCTCCGCGGCCTTCTCGGCCGCCCGCTCGGCGCGCTGCTCGGCCCGGCGCTCGGCGTCGGCCCGCTTCTTCTCCTCGGCGAGCTGGCGCTTGGCGGCGGTGGCGTAGATGTCCACGTACTCCTGGCCGGAGAGCCGCATGATCTCGTACATCACCTCGTCGGTGACCGAGCGCAGGATGAAGCGGTCGTTCTCCATGCCCTGGTAGCGCGAGAAGTCCATCGGGCGGCCGATCCGGATGCCCGGGCGGATGCCGAAGTTGGGCACCACCTGGCCGGGCGGCTGCACCTTCTCGGTGTCGATCATCGCCACCGGGATCACCGGCGCGCCGGTCTGCAGCGCCACCCGGGCCAGGCCGCCGACCTTGCCGCGGTACAGCTTGCCGTCGGGCGACCGGGTGCCCTCGGGGTACACCCCGAACAGCTCGCCGCGGTCGATCACCGCGATCGCGCTGCGGATCGCCGCCTCGCCGGCCCCGCGCACGCCCGAGCGGTCCACCGGCAGCTGGCCCACGCCCTTGAAGAAGGCGGCGGTCAGCTTGCCCTTGATGCCCGGCGTGTTGAAGTACTCGGCCTTGGCGATGAAGGTGACCCGGCGCTTCATCAGCGCGGGCAGGAAGAAGGAGTCCGAGAACGAGAGGTGGTTGCTCGCGATGATCGCGGGTCCCTCGTCCGGGATGTTCTCCGCACCTTCCATCCACGGCCGGAAGAAGATCCGCAGCATCGGCGCCACGATCATCTTCATCAGTCGGTAGAACAACCCGGACCTCCTGTGTTGCAGACCGCACGATCCTAATGCCCCGACGTGACCCCGGACGCACCCGCCACCGCCCCGGGCGGCCCCGGGTCTGTACGGGCCGCCGGGGCCGTGGGACGATGCGGCTCCCGAGCCCGTGTGCCGTCTTCCCCGAGGAGCCGCAGATGACGCTGCTGCCAGGAGCCGAGCCCTTCCACCACCGCGGCGGTCCCACCGGTGTGCTCCTGTGCCACGGCTTCACCGGCTCCCCGCAGTCGCTGCGCCCGTGGGCCGAGCACCTGGCGGCGGCCGGGCTGACCGTCGCGCTGCCGCTGCTGCCCGGGCACGGCACCCGCTGGCAGGACCTCCAGGTGACCCGGTGGGAGGACTGGTACGCCGAGCTGGCCCGGGAGTTGTCGGTGCTGCTCGACGAGTGCGCGGAGGTCTTCGTGTGCGGCCTGTCGATGGGCGGCGGGCTGGCGCTGAAGCTGGCCGCCGACTTCGGCGACCGGGTCGCCGGCGTGGTGGTGGTCAACCCCTCGGTGCGCTCGGACAATCCGGCCACCGTCCTGCTCCCGGTGCTGCGCCACCTGCTGCCCAGCCTGCCCGGGGTGGCCGGCGACATCGCCCTGCCGGGCGCCGAGGAGGTGGGCTACGACCGGGTGCCGCTGCACGCGGCCTGGTCGCTGAGCCGGCTGTGGCGCCAGGTGCAGGAGGCGCTGCCGCGGGTCGCCCAGCCGGTGCTGCTGCTGCGCAGCCCGCAGGACCACGTGGTCTCGCCGGCCAACTCCGCCCTGGTGCTGGCCCGGATATCCTCGGTCGACGTGACGGAGCGGCTGTGCGAGCGCAGCTTCCACGTGGCGACCCTGGACCACGACGCCGGACAGGTCTTCGAGGAATCCCTCGGGTTCCTCCGGCGGTTGTCCAAGGCGACGCAGCCCACCGAGGCCACCGACCAGCGGGGCTAGGGCCACCAGGACCGAAGGGCCGGCAGTGCACGAGCACGAGCAGGAGAACACCCCCGCGGGCGACGACGAGGAGCGCCCGCAGGACAGTCAGCGGCGCCCCGCGCCGCTGCCCGGCAGCCAGGCCGAGCAGGACGCCATCTTCGCCGCGCTGGTCGCCCAGTTCGACGACCCGGTCGACCTGACCCGCCCCGACTGGCCGGAGATCGAGAACCTGCGGGCCCGGAGCGAGGGCCCCGACCTGTCCGGTTTCACCCCGCAGCCGCGCCCGCGGATCCAGGCCGGCGGGCCGCGCGACTGGGACGCGGCCGAGGACCCGGACGAGGGCCACTACGTCCCGCCGGAGCCGCCCCCGCTGCCCACCGGCGACACCACCGCCACCTTCGCCTGGATCGCCGTGCTCGGCGGCCCGGCCCTGTTGCTCTTCGACGCCCTGGTCTGGCGCGAGGTGGCCGGCTGGCCCGCCTGGGTCGGCCTCACCGCCTTCCTCGGCGGCTTCGCCACCCTGGTGGTGCGGATGAAGGACCGCGACGAGGACGAGCCGCCGGACCCGATGGGCGGTGCGGTGGTCTGACCCGCCGTCAGGCGGCGGCCGGGACCCTGAGCACCGCGAGCACCGGCAGGTGGTCGGTGGCCGCCAGCAGGTCCTCGGCGGGCAGCGCGGGGACGCCGCAGGCGAGCACCTCGACGGTCGGGGAGGCGAAGACGGCGTCCAGGCGCTGGAACGGGTCGCCGGGGCGGGAGGTGTACTCGCCGCCCCACGGCGCGGTGGCCCAGCCGTCCTGGTAACGCGCGGCCAGCTCGCCCCAGTCCCGGTCCTCGGGGTGCGCGTTGAAGTCGCCGCCGATCACCGAGTGCGGCAGGCCCAGCGACTGCTCGGGGAGCAGCCGGAACTGGCCCAGCCGCTCCCCGGGGTCCACGCTCAGGTGGCAGCTGGTCAGGGCGAACGGCACCGCGCGGCCGATCCGCACCACGGCGGTGGCGAAGCCGCGGGCGTGCAGGCCGCGGTGCTTGGGCAGCAGCCGGTCGGCCCGGCGCTCGACGGTCACCTTGAGCCCGCCGAGCAGCAGCGGTCCGGCCGCGGTCCGGCCGCCGCCGGAGAGGATCACCGTCCCGGTGCTGCGGGCCAGCCAGGCCGCCTGCCCCTCGGGCCGCCAGTACCGGGGCGACTCCTGGACGCAGACCAGGTCCGGCGCGCAGGCCCGGACCACCCGCACCAGCGCGGCCCGGTCGTCCCGCTGCGAGCGGATGTTGTAACTGAGCACCCGGACCAGCTCGGACCCGTCGGGCAGCGGTCCGGACGGCGGCAGCTCGCAGATCACTCCATCGGCGGTCACCCTGACACGCTACCGGCTCCGCGCGGGCGGAGCCGGTGGCGTGCCGCGGGGTTGACGCCGGGTCAGCTGGTGCGGGCCAGGTCGCCCGCGCCCACGATGCCGGCGGCCGACCCCATCGAGGCCAGCACCACCTCGGCGCGCGGGCGGTGCACGCCGCCGGTCAGGTACGTCTCGAAGGCCTTGGCCACCGGGTCGAGCAGCAGCCGGCCGGAGTCGGAGACCCCGCCGCCGAGCACGAAGACGCCCGGGTCGAAGAGCGCGGCCAGGTCCGCCATGCCGCGGCCGAGCCAGTCGGCGACCTCGTCGTAGACCTCCAGCGCCAGCGGGTCGCCGTCCTCGGCGGCCTCGGTGATGTGGATGCCGCGGATGGTCTCGGCCACCCCGTCGTTCAGCTCCAGCATCCGCTTGCCGGCCACCGGGTCGGCCGCCGCCTTCTCCCGGCCGTAGCGGCGCAGCGCCCGCCCGGAGGCGTACTGCTCCCAGCAGCCCTTGCCGCCGCAGCCGCAGAGCAGGCCGTCCGGGACCATGTTGAGGTGGCCGATCTCGCCGGCCACGCCGAACCGGCCGCGGTGCAGCTTGCCCTCCAGCACGATGCCGCCGCCGATGCCGGTGCCGACCGTGATCAGCACCATGTCGCTGTGCTCGACCGCCGCGCCGAACCGGAACTCGGCCCACGCCGCGCAGTTGGCGTCGTTCTCCACCACGGTGTCCAGGCCGGTGAGCTCCTCGACCCGGACCCGGAGCGGCTCGTTCTCCCAGGCGATGTTCGGGGCGAAGATCACCGTGGACCGGTCGCGGGAGACGAAGCCGGGCGCGCCCAGGCCCACCGCCTCGACCGCGGGGTACTGCTCCTTGAGTTCGCGCACGGCCTGGGCGATGGCGTCGACCGCCCACTGGGGGTCGGCCGGGGTGGGCACCCTGGTGCGCGCCAGGATCGCGCCGCTCTCGTCGACCACGCCGGCCGCGATCTTGGTGCCGCCGACATCGACGCCGATGGTCAGAGCCATGTGTCCCTCAGTCATTCGCTCGTGCGGATGGGCGGAACGGTACCCGCCCGGCAGTGCTCCCGTACAGACTTGGCCATACATTAACCGAAGACAAGTCCGAGCGAACCCTGCCGAGAGGCTTCAAAAGTCGTACGATCCGATTCGTTCGGTAGGCGATGGGTCTCCCTCGGTAGTGAGGTCCAGACAACTTGTACCCCGGCTGCGCGTCGCTTCAGCCGCTGTTCACTCCTCGACGTCGATCGGCTCCGAGGCCGCCGGTTCGGGTGCCGACCAGCGCTTCTCGTGCCCGGACACGGCCGCCCGGTACGCGGCGAGCAGCTCGCCGCCGGCCGCCTTGAGGTGCTCGAACACCTCCGGATTGTCGGCCTGGAGACGGCCGAACGCCTGCTGCGCCTGCCCGGTCAGGGCGGTGGCCAGCTTTCGGACCTCGTCCACCAAGGGGTTGTCGACAGGTTCTGAACTGCTCATGACGCGGCTCCCTCTCCCGGCCCCCGTTCGGCGGGCCCACCGTCGAAGCTACCGCCCCTGCCATGAGAAGGGACTCAGGACCCGCTCGGCCAGAGACCCGGGTCAGGAGCGAAGCGCAACGTCAACTCGCCGTCGCGCAGCGCGGCCCCCGCCACCGTGCAGCGCCGCAGCGCCCCCGGCAGCGGCAGGATCCGACGGTACGGACCGAGCGCGACCACCAGTTCGTCGCCGCGCCGCACCAGGTCCAGGTCGGCCCGCTCGGCTCCCGGCGCGGCCAGCCGCCAGATCAGCACCCCGTCCTCGACGCGCCGGTCCTCGGCCCGCCAGGGCCACCGCTCGCCCGGCTCCGGGCCGGCCCCGGGCCGGTCCGCGTACAGCTGGGCGGCCACCGCGGCCGCGTCCGCCGCCGACCGGTCGGCCACCAGCAGCGGCACCCCGAGGTCGATCGCCGCCAGCCGGGCCCGCTCCGCCGCCGCCTGCTCGGCCAGCCACGGGTCGGCGGAGTCGGCGGCCGCCGCGGGCAGCGCCCGGTGCGCGGCCACCGCGTCCAGCCGGTGCCCGAACAGCGCCAGCCCGGCCGCGGCCCGGCGCAGCGCGGCGGGCGCGCAGGCGCCGGCCTCCACCGCCAGGCGCACCGAGGTGGCCGGCGACTCGATCACCGCGCGGGTGGCGGCCAGCTCGGCGGCCGCCCAGGACCGGGCCGAGTAGACCCAGTCGGCCGGCATCGGCACCCCGGCCACGGCGGCCAGCAGCGGGCGCAGCGCCCGGGCCGCCTGCCGCTGCTCGGGGACCAGCCGGGCCAGGTAGCGGTCCAACTGCTCGGGCAGGGCCAGCGCGGCGGTCAGCTCGGCGGGCGGCGGTGCGGCCACCACCAGCAGGTCGTAGACGCCCTCGGGCAGCCGCAGAGCGCGCAGCAGCGCGAGCTGGCCGGTGCCGGGCAGCGCGGTCAGCTCGTCGCCGTCCAGCGGCTCCACGCCGAGCAGGTCGAAGCCGGTGCGCAGCTTGCCGTCCAGCGCCGCGACGGCGTGCCGGAACGCCTCCTGCGGGTCCAGCCGGACGGCCCACAGCGCCTCGGCGGCCCGCTCGGCCTTGCCGGTCAGCCGCAGCCCGAGCTGGTCGTCCAGCTGGCGGTGCGGGTCGTCGGCGGCCAGCAGCAGGGTGCGCAGGCCGCGGCCGGCGGCGTGCAGCGCGGTCGCGGCGGCCACCGCCGGGATCGCGGTGGCGTCCCCGGTGACCAGCACCACCCGGGTCATCAGGGCGTCTCGACCCGCTTCTTCAGCCCGGCCAGCGCCCGGTCGATGATCACCTTCTCGGCCTTGCGCTTGATCATCCCGAGCATCGGGATCTTCACGTCGACCGCCAGCTGGTAGGTCACCTCGGTGCCGCCGGCCACCGCGGCCAGCGCGTAGGAGCCGTCCAGCGAGCGCAGCATCTGACTCTTCACCAGGGTCCAGGAGACCTCGCGGTCGTCGTCCCAGGTGTAGGCGAGCACGTGCTCGTCGCGGATCGCGCCGGCGTCCAGCACCAGCCGCACCTGGGCGGCCCGGCCGGCCCCGTCGCGGTCCAGCACCTCGATCTCCTTGACCTCGCCCGTCCAGGCCGGGTACGCGTCGAAGTCGGCGATCACCGCCATCACCTCGGCCGGGGTCGCCGCGATGACGATGCTCGACCTGGTGTGTTCCGCCATGGGTGGGCCTCCGCTGTGTCCCGGGCTGTGCGCGCCAGTCAGTGCCCCCGAAGGCTATCGCGGACGGGCCCGCCGACCGCGCCCGTGGGGCCCTACCGACGGGTCACCGGGGCGCTGCCGTAGGGTTCCACCGGCGGTGATCGGCGTTCGACCCGGGTTCGCCCCGGGATGTGACACTTCGAACACCGGCCCCGATCCCCCTACCCGAACCTCCCTACCGGGCAGTAACGTCCTGCCGTCCCCGCAGCGTCGCAGACGAGGAGCAGTGGTGCTCGAGTTCAGCCTTCCGGCCCTTTACCAGGTTCCGAGCGGGGGCAACCTGTCCGACCTGGTGCACCAGAACGCCGAGCGCCGTCCCGACACCGCCGTGATCGCCCGCAAGCTCGGCGGCGTCTGGCAGGACCTGACCGCGCGTGACTTCCTGGCCGAGGTGCACAAGGCCGCCAAGGGCCTGATCGCGGCCGGCGTGCAGCCGGGCGACCGGGTCGGCGTGATGTCCCGCACCCGGTACGAGTGGACCCTGCTCGACTTCGCGATCTGGTCCGCCGGCGCGATCACCGTGCCGGTCTACGAGACCTCCTCGGCCGAGCAGGTGCAGTGGATCCTCGGCGACTCCGGCGCGGTCGCCGTCGTCACCGAGACCGACAGCCACGCCGCCGTGCTGGAGCAGGTCCGGGACCGGCTGCCCGAGCTGCGGCACAGCTGGCAGATCGAGCGCGGCGCGCTGGCCGAACTGGCCGGGCTCGGCGCCGGCGTGGGCGACGCCACGGTCACCGAGCGCCGCTCGGTCCCCACCGAGGACTCGATCGCCACCATCGTCTACACCTCGGGCACCACCGGCCGCCCGAAGGGCTGTCAGCTGACCCACGGCAACTTCCTGGCCGAGCTGGGCAACGTGACGGCCCGGATGCCCGAGCTGTTCGTCAGCGGCGAGAGCTCGGTGCTGCTCTTCCTGCCGCTGGCCCACGTGCTGGGCCGGATCGCCGAGATCGCCACCGCGATCTCCGGCACCAAGATCGGCCACGTCTCCGACATCAAGGACGTCACCGCCGAGCTCGCCTCGTTCCGGCCGACCCTGATCCTGGGCGTGCCCAGAGTCTTCGAGAAGGTCTACAACACCGCCCGGGCCAAGGCGCAGGCCGACGGCAAGGGCAAGGTCTTCGACCGGGCCGCGGACACCGCGATCGCCTACAGCCGGGCCCTGGAGCAGGGCGGGGCGGGCCTGGGGCTGAAGCTGCGGCACGCGCTCTTCGACAAGCTGGTCTACCGCAAGCTGCGCGCCGCGCTCGGCGGCCGGGCCACCCACGCGATCTCCGGCGGCGCCCCGCTGGGCGAGCGGCTGGGCCACTTCTACCGCGGCATCGGCTTCACCGTGCTGGAGGGCTACGGCCTGACCGAGACCTGCGCGGCCACCGCCTTCAACCCGGACGACCGTCCGAAGATCGGCACGGTGGGCCAGCCGCTGCCCGGCTCGGCGGTCCGGATCGCCGAGGACGGCGAGGTGCTGCTCCAGGGCCCGCAGGTGTTCACCGGCTACTGGAACAACCCGACCGCGACCGCCGAGGCGCTGCGCGACGGCTGGTTCGCCACCGGTGACCTGGGCAGCCTGGACCAGGACGGCTACCTGACCATCACCGGCCGCAAGAAGGAGATCATCGTCACCGCCGGCGGCAAGAACGTGGCGCCCGCGGTGATCGAGGACCGGATCCGGGCCCACCCGCTGGTCGGCGAGGTGATGGTGGTCGGCGACCGCAAGCCGTTCATCGCCTGCCTGGTCACCATCGACGAGGAGTTCCTGCCCAAGTGGCTGGAGCTGAACGGCCGTCAGCCCGCGACCGTGGCCGAGCTGCGGGACGACCCGCAGCTGCTGGCCGCCGTCCAGGAGGCGGTGGACGAGGGCAACAAGGCGGTCTCGCACGCCGAGGCGGTGAAGAAGTTCGCGATCCTGGACACCGTCTTCTCCGAGGCCAACGGCTACCTGACCCCCTCGCTGAAGCTCAAGCGCAACGTGGTGCTCAAGGACTACGCGGCGGACGTCGAGGCGCTCTACCGCAAGTGACGACCGACCGGACGTGACGACGCCGGGGGCCGGCGGGGTTG